>NZ_JBEXXE010000012.1:124108-251611 GCF_040630255.1 Streptomyces sp. NPDC005820 | reverse complement strand
GCGCCCTCCTCACCGCGATCCCCACCCTGATCGTGTACTTCGCGCTCCAGCGGCAGTTCGTCAGCGGCCTGACCCTGGGCGCCAACAAGGGCTGACGGCCCCCGCACAACGCATCACGTGAAAGAGACCCCCGTGCACCACCCCTTCACCCCGGTGGCCTCCGTCCCCGTGGACCCGCGGCGCGCCCGTGTCCACGAGGAGGGATGGCAGTCCTGGAGCCCGAGCGGCGTCTACGCCCTCGGCGCACCCCCTCATCGCCCGACCAACGACAACTGGGCGACCGTCTGCTACCGCCCCGGGGTCACCGTCCCCGCGGGGGTCTTCCAGGGCGAGGGCCTCCTCGCCCTCGACCCCGGCGACGGCTCACCCGTCCGTCTGTGGGCCGCGCCGGACCCGGTCCGTGAGGTGCCCTCCATCCGCCTCACCCCGGCCGGACCGGTGGCGGAGATCAGCGCCGACGGCCCGGTGAAGGAGTTCACGGGCACGGACATCCAGGCGGTGCTGGCCGAGTGGGCGTCCGGCCTCGGCGTCCCGGCGCCGCGCCCGGCGCCCACCGTCTGGTGCTCCTGGTACGAGTACTTCACCGAGGTCACCGAGGACGACATCCACGAGAACCTGCGTGCGATGGACACCCTCGACCTGCCCGTCGACGTCGTCCAGATCGACGACGGTTACCAGCAGGCGCTCGGCGACTGGCTCACCCTCTCCGGCCGCTTCCGGTCCCGTCGCGGGATCGCGGAGGCCATCCGGGCCCGGGGCCGCCGCGCCGGCATCTGGACCGCGCCCTTCCTGGTCGACCCCGGCAGCGACCTCGCAGCCGAGCACCCCGACTGGCTGGTCCGCTCCGCCGACGGCGGCTTCGCGCACGCCGGCCGCAACTGGGGCCACGACCTGTACGTCCTCGACACCACCCACCCCGGGGCGGCGGCCCACCTCACCGAGGTCTTCCGCACGCTGCGGGCCGAGGGCTACGACTACTTCAAGGTCGACTTCCTGTACGCGGGCGCCCTGGACGGCGTACGGCACACCGCCGTGGACCCGTTGACCGCGTACCGGGACGGGATCGCGCTGATCCGTGCCGCGATCGGCCCCGACTCCTACCTCCTGGGCTGCGGCGCGCCGATCCTGGCGTCGATCGGCCTGTTCGACGCGATGCGGGTCAGCCCGGACACGGCACCGCACCGCGCTTCCGAGGCCGGCGACTTCAGCCAGCCCGGGCAGGACGCGGCCGAGTTCACCGGGGCCGCCCGGCAGTGGCAGCACGGCCGGTTCTGGATCAACGACCCGGACTGCCTGATGGCGCGTCCGGCGGTGGAGACGCGCGAGCGGTGGGCCGCGCACGTGGAGGCGACGGGCGGCCTGATGGCATCCAGCGACCGTCTGCTCTCCCTGGACCCGTGGGGCGTGGACACCACGCGCCGACTGCTGTCGGGAGGCGAGTGATGGAACGAGAACTGAAGGTCCCCGGGATCGCCTACGGCGGCGACTACAACCCCGAGCAGTGGCCCGAGGAGGTCTGGGCCGAGGACGTGCGCCTCATGGCCGAGGCCGGGGTGAACATGGTCAGCGTCAACATCTTCTCCTGGGCGCTGCTGGAGCCGTCCGAGGGCGTGTACGACTTCTCGCGCCTCGACCGCATCCTCGACCTGCTGTACACCCACGGCATCGCCGCCGACCTCGCGACCCCGACGGCGGCCCCGCCGGCCTGGTTCTTCAAGGCCCACCCCGAGGCGCTGCCGGTGGACCGTGACGGCCGCGGACTGTCGTACGGCAGCCGCCAGACGTTCTGCCCGTCGAGCCCGGCCTACCGCGAGGCCGCCCTGCGGATCGCGCGGGCCCTCGGGGAGCGGTACGCCGAGCACCCGGCGGTCGTCATGTGGCACATCCACAACGAGTACGGCTGCCACAACGCGGAGTGCTTCTGCGACACCAGCGCGCAGGCCTTCCGCCGCTGGCTGCGGGAGAAGTACGCCGACGACCTCGCGGCGCTGAACGACGCCTGGGGCACCACCTTCTGGAGCCAGTGGTACTACGACTGGGACGAGATCATCCCGCCCCGGGCGACGGGCGCGGTCCCGAACCCCGCCCACCGGCTGGACTGGCGCCGCTTCTGCAGCGACGCGCTGCTGTCGCTGTGCGTGGCGGAGCGTGAGGTGCTGGCCGAGGCGGCTCCGGCGATCCCCGCCACCACCAACTTCATGGTGATGTACAACTTCGACGCGCTGGACTACTGGCGCTGGGCGCCCGCGCTGGACGTCGTCTCCAACGACCACTACCTGCGCTCGACCGACCCCGAGTCGGAGATCGACATCGCGATGAGCGGTGACCTCGTACGGTCCCTGGCGGGCGGCCCCTGGCTGCTGATGGAGCACTCGACGGGCGCGGTGAACTGGCAGCCCGTCAACCGGGCCAAGGGCCCCGGTGAGTTGAAGCGGAACGCGCTCGCGCATGTGGCGCACGGCGCCGACGGCATCGCCTACTTCCAGTGGCGGGCCGCGAAGGCGGGCGCCGAGCAGTGGCACTCGGCGATGCTGCCGCACGCCGGCACGGACAGCGCGATCTGGCGGGACGTGGTGGCCCTCGGCGCGGACCTGAAGGCGCTGGCCGAGGTGCGCGGCAGCACCGGCACCGCCGAGACGGCGATCGTCTGGGACTGGGACGCCAAGTGGGCGCTGGAACTGCCCTCGCAGCCCAGCGAGGCGGTCCGCTTCCTGGAGCTCGTCCGCTCCTGGTACGAGCCGCTGTGGCGGGCGGGCGTCGCCGTGGACTTCGTACGGCCCGACGCGGACCTGTCGGCGTACCGGCTGGTCCTGGCCCCCAGCCTGTACCTCGTGGACGACGCGGGCGCCGCGAACCTCACCGGTTTCGCCGAGCGCGGCGGCACGCTGGTGGTCGGCTTCCACAGCGGGGCCGTGGACCAGAACTGCCATGTGCGGCTGGGCGGTTACCCGGGCGCGTTCCGGGAGGCGCTGGGGGTGCGGACCGACGAGCTCTTCCCGCTGCTGCCGGGGCAGCAGGCCGGTCTGGACACCGGCGGCTCGGGCTCGCTGTGGTCGGAGCGGGTGCGGCCGGCCGGGGCGCAGACCGTGTCCTCGTACACCGACGGCCCCCTCGCCGGCGTCCCGGCGGTCACCCGCCACGGCTACGGCACCGGCACCGCCTGGTACGTGGCGACCCTGCCCGACGCCGAGACCCTGGCCGCGCTGCTGCACCGGATCCGCGAGGAGTCGGACGTACGGCCGGTGCTGGACGCCGTCCTGCCGCCGGGGGTGGAGGCGGTCCGCCGCCGGGGCGCCGAGGCCGACTACCTGTTCCTGATCGACCACGCGGGCGCGGGGGCGGAGATCGCCGTCGCTCCCGAGTCGGTGGAGCTGCTCGGCGGCAAGCCGGTGCTGGGCGGCTCGGTGTCCGTGCCGCCGGGCGGGGTGGCGGTCGTACGGGAGCCGCGCGCGTAGTCCCGGTGAACGAGGCCCCCTTGTCGTCGACCTGGGGGCCTCCTAGCCTGCTCTTCTCGCGGGTGTCACCCGGTGGCGAGGGGAGCTTTCGTTGGCTACGAGACCGTCCGACGAGGAGATCCTTCAGGCCGTCGAACGGCAGCTGGCGGCTCGGCGCCGGATCAACACCCGGCTCACCGATCCGGGCGCGGCCTCGCTCGTCTGGGAGTCGGTCCTGGAGTGCGAGATCCACCGGTCGATCCTGAAGCGTGACGTGGGCCCCCGGAAGGCGAAGGGGCCGCTGAGCCGGAACCGGCACATCGTCGAACGCGTGACCTGCGCCGACCTCGAGGCGTACGTCGTGGAGCCGCCCGCCGACCCCGCGCAGCGCCAGGTCGTCCACCTCGTGCAGGAGGGGACGCTCGACGAGGTGCCGTGCGGGGACTGCGAGGGCGGCACGCAGAGCTGCGGGACGTGCGACGGGCGGGGCAGGGTCGACTGCCCCGCCTGGATCGTGTGCGAGGTGTGCCGCGGCGGCCCGGACACCTGCTGGGAGTGCGACGGCACCGGCACGCCGCGCACGCGCCGGGCGCGGGGCGGCACCCGTCCCCGGCGGGAGGGAACGCGGGAGCGGGCCGCCGAGTGCAAACGGTGCCACGCGGCGGACGTGGCCTGCCCGAAGTGCTCCGGCGACTGGCGGTGGGAGTGCCCGGCCTGCGACGGGAAGGGGCACCTGCGCTGCGGGACGTGCAACGGCGACAAGCGCGTCCGGCACAAGGGGTGCGACGCCACCGGACGCCTCACCGTCTGGACCGGCGCCACGATCACCCACGAGCCCCACCATGACGAACTGCCCGTCAAGCGCTACTCCGGCAGACTGCGGTCCGGCGACTGGCACCGGGAGATCCTCACCAGCCCCCACGAAGACCTCCCGGACTTCCTGGAGGACGGCCACGCCAAGCGGCTCGCGCCCCTCCTCCAGAAACGGGAGGGCGAGGTCCGCCGCCGCGTCCACATCCGCCTGCTCCCCTTCGCCAGGGTCGAGACCCCCGCCGACCCGGACCACGTCTACCACGCCTTCCCCCTCCTCTCCGGCGGCATCGAGGTCATCGACCGCTTCAGCCGGCAGCGCAAGGCCGCGCTGCTCTGGGCGGCCGCGGCGGTCGTCGCCCTCGCGGTCACGATCACGCTCACCGTTCTGCGCTGACCCAGTCGACGAGCTGGACGATGACCCCGTTGGGGTCGGTCACCTGGAAGGCGCGCTCGCCCCAGGGCTCCTCGGTCAGCGGCATGGTGACGGTGACGCCCTCGGCGGTCAGCCGGGCCAGCTCGGCCTCCAGGTCGTCCACGACGAAGGCGAGGATCACCCCGTCGGCGTGGTCGTCGCGCTGGTCCTCGGGCAGCGACGCGAGACCGCGCCGCAGGTAGACGACGTTCATGCCGGCGTCCGGCCGGCTCAGCGACACGAACCCGTCGGCGGCCGCCTCCTCCCGGAACCCGAAGTGCTCGGTGAGGAAGGCGCTGGACGCGGCCACGTCGTCGACGTTCAGGGAGACGGCGGAGGCGGTGATCGGCACGGGTGCTCCTTCGAAGGGGGCGGCGACGGGGCTGAAACTCCGTACTTTGTACACTGTACTGCGTACGAAGATGAAATGCGGGAGAGTCCACGCATGGGGGAAACTGGCCCCGTGCCTGTCGAGAGAAGCAGCGCCGGAGATCCGGCCCGCACCCTGGAGTTGCTCTGGCGCGTCCCCGCCGACGCCCCCCGACGCGGACCGCGGCAGCGGCTCAGCATCGACGCGGTCGTCGACGTCGCGATCGGCCTGGCGGACGCCGAGGGGCTGGAGGCGCCGACCATGCGACGGGTGGCGCAGGGGCTGGGAGTGGCGCCGATGACGCTCTACACCTATGTGCCGGGCAAGGCCGAACTGCTGGACCTCATGCTGGACGCCGTCTACGCCCGGATGCCCCGGACCGACACCGCGGGGCGGCCCTGGCGGGAGCGGCTGACCGCCGTGGCCGAGGAGAACAGGGCGCTGTTCGAGGCGCACCCGTGGGCCGCGTCGGTCGCCACCGGCCGGCCGCCGCTCGGGCCCGGGCTGATGGCCAAGTACGAGCACGAACTGTCGGCGCTGGACGGCTGCGGCCTCGACGACGTCGAGCGGGACGACGCCCTGACCTACCTCCTCGACTTCGTCCGGGCCCACGCCCGCTCGGCGGCCGAGGCACGCGACGCCCGACGGGACAGCGCGATGGACGACGCACAGTGGTGGGCCGCCAACGCCCCCCTGCTCGCCCAGGTCCTCGACCCCGCCACCTACCCGACCGCCACCCGCGTGGGCACGGCAGCGGGCACCGCCCACGGCAGCGCCCACAACCCCGAACACGCGTACACCTTCGGCCTGGCCCGCGCCCTGGACGGCTTGGCCGCGCTCGTCGAGCGGAGGGGTGGGGGCTCGGCGGGAAGTCTCTTGTGATGGCGGATGACGACGCTCAGGGATTCCAGGCAGGGCAGTCGCGGCTGATCGTGAGGGTTCCGGAGGCGCTCGCCCTGGCCCGGCTCGCGGCGCGGGCGGACGCCGGCGACTTCGATGTGTTGCTGGAGAAGGAGAACTACCGTCGATGAGCACGGCCGCCCATCCATCGACACCAGCGCCCTCGTGCGCATCCTGAAGCGGCCGGCTCGAGCCCTCCGGGAGAAGCCTCTGGAAGAGGGGCTGATCGCCCGCTGCCCGCTGACCGAAGTCGAGTTTCTCCACAGCGCGAGGAACGCCGAGGACCGGGCCGAACTGGTCCGGGACCTGGATGCGGTGTTCGGCTGGACCCCTCTGGACGACCGGGCCGTCACGCGAGCAGGGGACGTACAACGGGAACTCACCGAGAAGGGACGGCACCGTTGTGCCGGCGCCCTGGATCTGCTCGTCGCCGCTACCGCCGAACTTCAGGGGCTGACCGTGCTGCACTACGACAGCGACTTCGAGACGATCGCGTCGGTGACGGGGCAGCCGACCCAGTGGCTCGCGGCACCGGGCACCCTCTGAGCGGTCCCCGGGGAAACCACCGGGGCGCGGCACGCCCCCTCGACGTGCCGCGCCCCTCCCCTTCCCCGGGTCAGGTGGTTTCGGGTGACGGGAGGGTGCCGGTGCGGGCCGCCTCGCCGTACCAGTGCGCGCTCGACTTCGGCGTCCGGGTCAGCGTCGCGTAGTCCACGTACACCGCCCCGAACCGCTTCCCGTAGCCGTACGCCCACTCGAAGTTGTCCAGCAGGGACCACAGGTAGTAGCCGCGCACGTCCGCGCCGTCCGCGATGGCCCGGCGCACGGCCGACAGGTGGCCGTGGAGGTAAGCGATCCGCTCCGGGTCGTGGACGCGGCCGTCCGGGTCGGGCTTGTCGTCGTAGGCCGCGCCGTTCTCGGTGATGTAGAGGGGCAGCCCGGGGGCTTCCTTCGTGTACCGCATGATCAGCTCGTGCAGGCCCGACGGGTCGATCGTCCAGCCCATCTCCGTGCGGTCCCCGGGCGTCTGGTGGAACGCGACGTCGTCCGCGGCGGGCCAGGGCGAGTGGTCGCTCGCGCCGTGGCCGTCCGTGCGCGGACCCTTCGGCCGCTCCTGGGCCGCCGAGACCAGCGTCGGCGTGTAGTAGTTCAGGCCCAGCGCGTCCAGCGGCTGCTGGATCGCCCGCAGGTCGCCGTCGAGGACGTACGACCAGTCGGTCAGACCGGAGGTGGCCGCGAGCAGCGTCTCCGGGTACGCGCCCTTCAGGATCGGGCCGTGGAAGACGCCGTTGGCCAGGTCGTCGATCGTGCGGGCCGCCGCCGCGTCCTCCGCCGACTCCGAAAGGGGGCGTACGACCGAGGAGTTGAGGCTGATCGCCACCGTGTTGCGGGCCGGCATCACCGAGCGGAGCGCCGACGTGCCGAGGCCGTGGGCGAGGTTCAGGTGGTGGGCGGCGCGCAGGGACGCCGCCGGGTCGGTGCGGCCGGGCGCGTGCACCCCGGACGCGTAGCCCAGGAACGCGCTGCACCAGGGCTCGTTCAGGGTGATCCAGTTCTCCACCCGGTCGCCCAGCGCCTCGCCGACGATCTGCGCGTACTCGGCGAACCGGTACGCCGTGTCGCGCTCCGGCCAGCCGCCCGCGTCCTCCAGCTCCTGCGGCAGGTCCCAGTGGTACAGGGTGACGGCGGGCTTGATGCCCTTCGCCAGCAGCTCGTCGACCAGCCGGCGGTAGAAGTCCAGGCCCACCTGCACGGCCGGACCCCGGCCGGTCGGCTGGACCCGGGACCAGGAGATGGAGAAGCGGTACGCCGTCAGACCCAGCTCCGCCATCAGCGCGACGTCCTCGCGGTAGCGGTGGTAGTGGTCGACAGCGATGTCACCGTGCTCGCCGCCGAGGGTCTTGCCCGGCGTATGGCTGAAGGTGTCCCAGATCGAGGGGGTGCGGCCGTCCTCCCGCACCGCCCCCTCGATCTGGTACGCGGAGGTCGCCGCGCCCCAGAGGAAGGCGGGAGGAAAGGTCACAGGGGTGACGGGATCAGTCATGGAAGCGCTCCCATGGATGGTCGTCGAGACCGACGAGATTGGGGGGAAGTGGGGTGAGCAGGGCCGGGGCGGCGGTGACCCGGCCCCTGTATCGCAAGAGGTCAGCCCTTCACCGCGCCCTGCATGATGCCGCCCACGATCTGCTTGCCGAAGATCGCGAAGATCACCAGCAGCGGCAGCGTGCCCACCAGAGCGCCCGCCATGATCAGGGACTGGTCCGGGGTGTATCCACGGCCGAGGCCCGCGAGCGCGACCTGCACGGTGGGGTTGCCGGTCTGGCTCAGGACCAGGAAGGGCCACAGGAAGTCGTTCCACGTCTGGACGAACGTCAGCATGCCGAGCACCGCCATCGCGGGGCGCGCCGTGGGGAACACCACGTGCCACACGACACGCCAGCTGCTCGCGCCGTCCACCCGGGCCGCCTCGATGATCTCGTCGGGCAGCGCCTGGATCAGGTACTGCCGCATGAAGAACACACCGAACGCGCTCACCAGCGACGGCAGGATCACCGCCTGGAGCTGATCGGTCCACTCCAGCTTGGCGACCATCATGTACAGCGGGATGACGCTCAGCTGCGGCGGCACCATCATCGTGCCGATCACGATCAGCATCAGCGCGCCCTTGCCCTTGAACCGCAGTTTGGCGAAGGCGAAACCGGCGATCGTGGAGAGGAACACGATCGTCGCCGCCGAAGTCCCGGCCACGAAGGTCGTGTTGACGAAGGCCTTGCCCAGGTTCGCGTCGTTCCAGGCCACGTCCACGTTGTGGATGAGGTTGGAGCCGAACACGAACGGCGGCGGGTTCTCCGCCAGCCGGTTGTTGTCGCGGGACGCGGCGATCGCCGTCCACAGCAGCGGGAACAGCGACACGATGGTGAACACGCCCAGGACGAGGTAGGCGATCGGGCCGCCGTGCATCTGCCCGCCGGCCCGCGCGGACCTGGGCCGGCGCACCTTGCGGGCCGTCGGCACGGCGTCCTCGGGTTCCGCGGACTTCGCGGTCGTTGTCGTCGTCGTCACGGCCGGTACTCCTAACTACTGGCGCGCAGCCGGCGCGAGATGACGTAGTTGACGATGCCGATCACGATCAGGATCAGGAACATCGTCCAGGCGATCGCCGAGGCCCGGCCCAGGTGCTGGTTCACCCAGCCCTGCTCGTACAGGTACAGACCGAGCGTCTGGAACTGGTGCTCCGCGCCGCCCGAGGCGCCCTTGTTGGCGTCGAACAGCAGCGGCTCACCGAAGACCTGGCTGGCGCCGATCGTGGAGACGACGACCGTGAACAGGATCGTCGGCCGCAGCGACGGCAGCGTCACGTGCAGGAACTGCCGCCAGCGGCTGGCGCCGTCCAGCGCCGCCGACTCGTACAGGTCCTGCGGGATCGCCTGCATCGCGGCCAGGTAGATCAGCGCGTTGTAGCCGGTCCACCGCCAGATGATGATCGACGAGACGGCGATCTGTGACGGCCACTTGTCGTTCTGCCAGTCGATCGCGTCGATCCCGACGAAGTGGAGGCCCCAGTTGATCATGCCGTAGTCGCGCCCGAAGAGGAGCACGAAGACCAGCGCGGCGGCCGCGATCGAGGTGGCGTACGGCGCGAGCATCGCGACCCGGTAGAAGGTCGAGGCGCGCAGCTTGTAGTTGAGGATATGGGCGAGGCCCATGGCCATCAGCAGCTGGGGAACGGTCGAGATGATCCCGATCGTCAGGGTGTTCCGCGCCGCGTTCCAGAAGAAGTCGTCGTCGAAGATGCGCGTGTAGTTGCGCATCCCCACCCAGGTCATGTCGGTGGGCGCGGTCAGCTCCACCTGGTGCAGCGACGCCCAGCCGGTGTAGACCAGCGGGAACAGGCCGAACGCGAGGAAGAGCAGGAAGAACGGCGAGACGAAGGCGTACGGGGACCAGCGGATGTCCCGCTGCCAGCGGCGCGAGAGCCGGTCACGGCGCCGCCGCTCGGCTTCCGTGGCCTCCGCGGGCACGCGGCCCGGGGCCGCGCCCCCCTCCTTCGCGGGGGGCGCGGCGGTGTCGTGGCGGGTGGCCATACGGGTCACTTGTCCAGGTTGTTGTCGATGGTCTTGGTGGCCGTCTCCCAGGCCTCCTTCGCCGACTTGCCCTTCGTGACGAGGAAGACGCCGTTGTCGGACAGGCCCTGCTGGATGATCTGGTCCTTCGGGCCGATCACCTGCACCGGGGCGGTCTTGGCGGCCTCGGAGAAGACCGTGCCGACCGGCGAGTCACCGGTCATCGCGTTCTTGGCGCCGGTGACTTCGGGCATCGTGTACGTGGCCGGGGCGCTCGGGAAGTTGCCCTGCACCTTGAAGAGCTTCGCCTGCTGCTCGGGCGCGGTCAGCCACTTGACGAGCTCTTCGGCCTCCTTCACGTGCTTGCCGCTCTTGGGCACGCCCAGGAAGGAGCCGCCCCAGTTGCCGGACTTGGGCGCGACGGCCACGTCCCACTTGCCGGCGTCCTCGGCCTTGGCGTTGGCCTTGATGGTGCCGAGCATCCACGGCGGGCAGGCGATGGTGGCGAACTTGCTCTGGGCTATCGTCGTGTTCCAGGGCTGAGTGAACTGCGACTGGGCCTGGACCAGGCCCTCCTCGGCAGCCTTCGCGCTCAGATCGAAGGCGGCCTTCACGGCCGGGTTCGACTTGTAGATGATCTCGCCGGAGGAGTCGTAGAACTTCTCCTTCTCACTGCTGAGGACGGCGTTGAGCAGGCCGCCGGGGGAGTCCATGAAGAACGTGCCCGCCTTGGCCTTCTTCTTGTACTGCTCGCCGGCGGTGACGAACTTGTTCCAGTCGCCCGCCCACAGCGCGCCGACCTTTTCGCGGTCGGTGGGCAGACCGGCCTGCTCGAAGAGGTCCTTGCGGTAGCAGATGGCCATCGGGCCGACGTCGGTGCCGAGGCCGATCGTCTGGCCGTCCTTGGTGGTGGCCTGCGACCACTTCCAGTCCAGCCACTGGCTCTTGTCGACGCCCGAGACCTTCGACATGTCCTCGAACTTGGCCGCCTGGGTGGCGACGACCTCGGCGATGTTGCCCACCTCGATGGCCTGGACGTCCATCAGGCCGCTGTTGGTGGTGAGGTGGTTGACGAGCGCCGGGTAGTAGTTCTCGTTCTTCTCCGTGACGTTCTCGGCGATCTTGATGTCGGGGTGGAGCTTCTCGTACTCCGTGTAGAGCCCGGCCTCCTTGAAGCCGAAGGTGCCGAAAAGCCCCAGCGTGATCGTGGTCTTGCCCTTGCCGCTGCCGGACGACGACCCGTCGGTTGCGTCGTCGCCGCTGTCGTCGGCACAGCCGGCCAGCAGCCCGGCGCCCAGCGACGCGACCGCCGCGAGGACCACCACCCGGCGGGCGGTTCGGGTACGTGCGCGCATTGCGTCCTCCTGTTGCCCTGACGTGCCGACCCCCCGGCCAACTGCATTGTTGGGCCCGTTGTTTCTCGCTGCGGCTCGGGCGGGGAACGTGCGGGATGTGTATGTGTCAGGTACCGTGGGAGCGCTCCCACAGGTGATGTGTTGAAGAGTCGTCGGTTCGGGCGGGGGTGTCAAGGGTGGGGACACGGAGAGGTGTGTTCAGTTATCCGGCTGTTAGCTAACCCCGGCGAGTGATGCACATTTGGTCCAGTTCGGTATATAGCGGACTGCTGGGCTCCGCGGGGGCCGAGTGGTCGGGACTGTTAGATTCCAGGCCAGCGTGATGACGACGGCGGGAAGGCGGAGCCCATGGCAAGCCACGGAGCGCGGGGCCGCAGCGGCGGCAGGCCCACCCTCGAAGAGGTGGCCGCCCGGGCCGGCGTGGGCCGCGGCACGGTCTCCCGGGTGATCAACGGGTCGCCCCGGGTCAGCGACGCGACCCGCGCGGCGGTGGAGGCGGCCGTCGCGGAACTCGGCTATGTCCCCAACACGGCCGCCCGCGCCCTCGCGGCCAACCGCACGGACGCGATCGCCCTGGTCGTCCCCGAGCCGGAGACCCGCTTCTTCGCCGAGCCCTACTTCTCGGACATGCTGCGCGGTGTGGGCGCCGAACTCGCCGACACCGAGATGCAGTTGCTGCTGATCTTCGCGGGTAGCGACCGCGAACGCGAACGCCTGGCCCAGTACCTGGCGGCGCACCGCGTGGACGGCGTCCTGCTGGTCTCGGTCCACGCCGACGACCCGCTGCCCGATCTACTGGCCCAGCTGGAGATCCCGGCGGTGATCAGCGGCCCCCGGTCCGCCGCGGAGACGCTGCCCTCCGTGGACTCCGACAACTACGGCGGCGGCCGCTCGGCCGTCGAGCACCTCCTTGCCCGGGGCCGCACCCGCATCGCCCACATCACCGGCCGCCTCGACGTGTACGGTGCCCAGCGCCGCGTCGACGGCTACCGCGACGCCCTGCGGGACGCGGGGTACAAGGCGGACGAGGCGCTCGTCGAGCCCGGCGACTTCACCGAGGAGGGCGGCCACCGGGCGATGGTCGCGCTGCTCGCCCGCGATCCCTCGCTGGACGCGGTGTTCGCCGGCTCGGACGTGATGGCGGCGGGCGCCCGCCAGGCCCTCCGGGAGGCGGGCCGCCGTATCCCCGAGGACGTGGCCCTGGTCGGCTACGACGACTCGGCCATCGCCCGCCACATGGAGCCGCCCCTGACGAGCGTGCGCCAGCCGATCGAGGAGATGGGCCGACGGATGCTGGACCTCCTCCTCACGGAGATCGCGGACCGCCGCCCGGCGGTGTCCCGTGGCCTGGAGCGGCGGCAGGTGGTCCTGGCGACGGATCTGGTGGGGCGGGCCTCGTCCTAGAGCCTGTGGCGAAAGCGGCTGCCGCGCGACGCACCTTGCCCCAGGGCCCGTCCGAGCCGTGGGGGAGTGGCGGGGCGGTGAGCCGCCATCTGATCTCGCCGTCCTGCTTCTCCTCGGTGGGGGAGAGCCCGGCCGCGCGGGCCACGGTGGCGGAGGCGTGGTGGTCGGGGTGGACGTGGGCGGTGATCGTACGGATGCCCTGTCGCCGTAGCCGCTCCACGAGCCCTCGGGCCGCCTCGGAGGCGAGACCGCGGCCCTGCCAGGGGGTGCCGACCACCCAGGCGATCTCGGCGTGCTCCGGGCCGCTCACCGTGGCCTGGACGGTGCCGGCGAGGCAGTCCTCCTCGGTGAGCCGCAGGACCCAGTTGTGCCAGGAGACGGTCGGGTCGGGGGAACCGGCGACCAGGCGCTCGTAGCGGGCGCGAAGGGCTTCGGGGGTGCTGGGGGCGCCGCCGATGAAGGTGTGGAGGGCGGGGTCGGCCAGAACGGCGGCCATCTCCTCGGCGTGCTCCACCCGGAGGGGGAGGAGAGTGAGCCGGGCGGTGGTGATCGGTTCCGTACGCAAGGCGCGGCTCCCTGTGTTTCCCGTGCTCCCCGGAAACGCATCAGCCGGTGACCTCCCTTTCGGGAAGTCACCGGCTGATGACTCAGGGTGAGTGACGGGACTCGAACCCGCGGCATCCTGGACCACAACCAGGTGCTCTACCAGCTGAGCTACACCCACCAAGACCGGCTGTTGACTTTGTGTCGTCTCCGACCGGCCGAGAAAAAGTGTACAGGGTCCGAAGGGGTGCTCGCGCACGGCTTTTCCCGGGGCCGTCCGAGCGCCGCTTTCGGCGCGCTACTGGGAGGGCAGCACGTGCTTCGCGGCGATCGTCCTCGCCGTGTCGGAGTCGGGGCCGGGCTGCGGTACGAAGACGGCCTCGCGGTAGTAGCGCAGTTCCGCGATCGACTCGCGGATGTCGGCGAGGGCGCGGTGGTTGCCGTTCTTCTCGGGGCTGTTGAAGTACGCCCTCGGGTACCAGCGGCGGGCCAGCTCCTTGATGGAGGAGACGTCGACGATCCGGTAGTGGAGGTAGTCCTCCAGGGTCGCCATGTCCCGGGCGAGGAAACCGCGGTCGGTGCCGACGGAGTTGCCGCACAGCGGGGCCTTGCCGGGTTCCTTCACGTGCTCTCGGACGTAGGCGAGGACCTGTTCCTCGGCCTCGGCGAGCGTCGTGCCGCCGGCCAGCTCCTCCAGCAGGCCGGACGCGGTGTGCATCTGGCGCACCACCTCCGGCATCGTCTCCAGTGCCTTGGCCGGCGGCCGGATGACGATGTCCACCCCCTCGCCGAGGATGTTCAGCTCGGAGTCGGTGACGAGGGCGGCAACCTCGATGAGCGCGTCGTCGGACAGCGAGAGGCCGGTCATCTCGCAGTCGATCCACACCATGCGATCGTTCATGCGACCACCCTAAAGCGGAGGCCCGCTTTTGTGGCGTCCCCGTGCTGCTGCGGGCCTCACCCGAAGGGGAGGGGGCAGGGCGGGCGCCTCCCACCCGGCTCGGCTGGGAGGAAGGGCGGGTGCCCCCACTCAGGCCGTCCGGCGTTTTTTGAGGACGAGGCGCCTTCAGGGCCGAAAGGGGCGTCCGGGGGCGCAGCCCCCAGCGGGGTCGAAGGGGCGGAGCCCCTGGGGGATGGGAACGGGTAAGGGCGGCGGGGGCGAAATCATCGTCCCCGCCGCCCCACTCACGCTGTTACATCCCGCTCCGCTGCCCCGGCAGGCTCGCTCGCGACGCCGCATACGCCTCGCGCGCGTGGTCGGACGCGAGGCCGGCGCCCAGCGCGCCGGAGGTCGCCGTGCGTCGGATCTGGGGCGGGACCGGGCCCGGACCCTCCGAGTGGAGGGAGGGGGGCGGACCCGCCGGTGACGGTGACGGCGGCTCGGGCTCCAGCACTCGCTCGCCCTGCGGCCGGCGCGCCCGGTACGCCGCCCGGTAGGCGGCCGGGGACGAGCCGAGCTGACGGCGGAAGTGCCCGCGCAGCGCCACCGGTGAGCGGAAGCCGCAGCGGCCCGCGACCTCGTCCACCGAGTAGTCCGACGTCTCCAGCAGGCGCTGCGCCTGGAGGACCCGCTGTGTGATCAGCCACTGCAGCGGCGCGCTGCCGGTCAGGGACCGGAAGCGGCGGTCGAAGGTGCGGCGCGACATGTACGCGCGCGCGGCCAGCGTCTCCACGTCGAACTGCTCGTGGAGGTGTTCCAGCGCCCAGGCGACGACCTCGGCCAGCGGGTCGGCGCCGATCTCCTCCGGTAAAGACCGGTCGAGGTAGCGCTCCTGGCCGCCCGACCGGCGCGGGGGGACCACCAGACGGCGGGCCAGCGCCCCGGCCGCCTCGTTGCCGTGGTCCGTCCGCACGATGTGGAGACAGAGATCGATTCCGGCGGCCGTGCCCGCCGACGTCAGGACGTCGCCGTCGTCCACGAAGAGCTCTCGTGGATCCACGTGCACCGACGGATAGCGCTTGGCCAGCGTCGGTGCGTACATCCAGTGGGTGGTGGCCGGGCGGCCGTCCAGCAGACCCGCGGCGGCCAGCACGAACGCGCCGGTGCACAGGCCCACGATGCGGGCGCCCTCTTCATGCGCCCGCCGCAGCGCGTCGAGCGCGTCCTCCGGTGGCGGAGAAGTGATCGAACGCCAGGCCGGCACGACGACCGTGCCCGCCCGTGAGATCGCTTCCAGGCCATGCGGCGCGGTCAGTTCCAGGCCTCCTGTGGTCCGCAGCGGGCCTTCTTCGCCGCCGCACACCAACAGGCGATATCGCGGCACGCCGGCGTCCTGGCGGTCAATCCCGAACACCGACAGCGGAATGGAACTCTCGAAGATGGGGCCGCCGCTGAACAGCAGCACCGCGACGATCTCCTTGCGGCGTCGCCCGGACAGTTTCCGGGCCGCGGCTTCCGGCGCGGCAGTGGAGTCGTGGCTCATCCTGCTAAGCCCCCCTCGGTGGTCGCGGCTCCTCGGTTGTGTCGCTCCTGCACGTTTCCCCTCGGTCCTGCACGAGTCCCCCGCCGTAGACAGTCAAGATCGAATCTACTGTGTCGCGCGACGCCGGAGTGGCCAGTTCAGCACCCGGCGGATTGTCGACTTGGCAACTTGGCGTGAAGCATTCGATCACGAAGCGTTGCACTCGTGGAGCGTGCAGGGAAGTGCGCCTCGTCGTAGTGGCCAATCCCCGTAGGGTGCGCAGGGCTCCCGAGGGCTTATACGCGCAGGTGGCACGGGGGGTGGGGGGTGGTTACGGCAAGGGATGCACAGGAGGCGGAAGTTGGCTGAAAAGCACCGGTCCGGTGCGTGAAAACCGGTCAACCGGCCGGTGAGTTTCCCCCGGAGTGACGACCGCCACGATGGGACCCCGTTCCGGTGCGCTGCCGGCGCCCCCGGTGATGCGCCTGCGGCGCGTGTTCCCCGGCCTCCGCCCCTGCAGTCGCCGCCGTCTCCTCCTCGGCGAGCAGCCGGGCCGCGCCCCGCTCCGACTGCCTCAGCAGCAGCCGGCAGACGGCCGTGACGGCGGCGAGGCCCAGGGCGGTCCCGGTGGCGCCGGCGAGGGAGGTGCCGTACCAGAGGAGGACCACCGGCACGAGGACACAGGAGAAGGCGGCCCAGCGGATCAGATCGGTGGTCGTGCGCTCGCTGCCGGGACGGGGGGCGGACGGCGGGCGCGACGGGGCCATGGGGCGGGTTCCTCCGTGGGGCGGCGGGTGGGGCGGTGGGTGGTGCGCGGCCGGGGCGGTCCCGGCGCACGGTGCTCAACGCCGACGGGGGCGGAGGGTCACTCCGCACCCCCCTCCGATCGGCCACGGGTAAGTGAATCCTGTGCAAACCGCCTGTACCGGGCAGCAACCATTGCGTTACGGGCGCCCCCTCGTGCATGCTCCCTGGAACCCCCACCGAGGGTGCTCGGGGTCTGGGCGTAGGAGGAGTGGCGCCGTACCCTTGGGGGTATGGGGTTGGGAAGACAATTCCCGGACACAGCTCCGACGCTCAAGCCGTCCAACCCATACAAGGATCGATACGCCGAGACAGCCATGGCCGGTCACGAATTCTTCGAACCCGCGGACCGCAAGCGGCCCGTCGCCGACCCCACGGCGGCCGAGCCCCTGGCGGCGGAAGAAGCACGCCCCACCTGCGATCCCGCCTTCAAGCACGGCGTGGTCGTCGGCTTCGACGGCTCCACCTCCAGTGAACGCGCGCTCGCGTACGCCATCGGCATGGCCCACCGCTCGCGCGCGGGCCTGATCATCGTCCATGTCGCCAACCGGCTGCCCACGACCGTGTGGGCGGGCTGCGAGCCGCCGGTCTTCGTCGACGTGCCGGACCACCGCACCGAGGTGCTCGGCCTCGAGCTCGCCTGCGCGGAATACCTCGCCGAGGTGCCGTGGATCCTGGTCGAGCGCGGCGGTGACATCTGCCACGAACTCGAAGAGGTGGGGCGGGAGTACGAGGCGGACGCGATCGTCGTCGGCTCCACGCACGGCATCGTGGGCCGTATCTTCGGCTCCGTCGCCGGACGCCTCGCGAAGCGGGCGAAGCGGCCGGTCATCGTCATCCCGTAGCTCTCCCACGGTTCTTCCGAGCTCTGCCGCCCCTCCTGCGTGCTCCCTTCGTACGGTGTCCGCGCGCCCCCCGAATTCGCTTGCTCCCGCAGGTGTTTGTGCCCTTGTGAAGGGCATATATCGGTCACCGCGCATCGCACAACCGCATGAAGGGAGCCCGCCGTGGACAATGATGTCTCCGCGGGAAGCACCACCACGATCGTCGGCCGACTCGCCCTGGGCATCACCCTGTTGGCGTTCGGACTCGGGTCCACCGACCTGCTCGACGGCGTGACGACGGCGGACGCCGTGACCATCGCTCACTACATCGGCGGCGTCGCCCTGTTCGTCGCCGGCCTGCTGGCCCTCCGAGACCGCGATACGGCGGGCGGTACGGCCTTCACCGTTCTCGGCGCCTTCTGGTTCACCTGGGCCGTCTCCGCCGGCTCCCAGGCCTCCGACAACGCCGCCGGACTCTTCCTGCTCCTGTTCGCCCTCGTGGTGCTCTCCCTGACCGCGGCGGGCGGAGACCAACTCACCCGTGGGACCTACGGGTTGTTCCTGGTGGCGCTGGTGCTGATGGCCGTCGCCGCGTTCGCCGGCAACGACTCGCTCACCAAGGTGGGCGGTTGGTTCGCCGTCGCCGCGGGAGCGGTCGCCTGGTACGCCGCCACGGCGGCGATGGCCCACTGGCCCACCGCGCTCCCGCGACGGGCTGCCGGCCGCGGTGTGACGGCCGCCGGCTGAAACGGCAGCCGACGCCGGGGAGTTCGGGCAGCCCCCGGCCAACCGAGCGGACCCCCGCGGCCGATGGCGTCGCGCGGGGTCCGTTCTCTGTTCGGCGTTCCCTGTTCCCCGCCTGGAGTTCACCCCTCCGTCGCCTTCGACGCCAGGCTTGTGATCAGGTCTTTTTCAATGTCGCGAAGCCGATGACAGAACCTGACCCCCGCTTTAGCATCGCCGGATGCGTATGTCCCAGCTCCACGAAGCCAACGCCCGCATGCTGGCCCACGCACCATCCGTCCGGCCGGTCTCCACGGGTGACATCATCCGCACCCACCGCAAGAAGTTCCCGTACCGCGGCTTCGCCGAGATCGACTCCCCGTACTGTCCGCCGTTCGTGATGTTCTGCATGAACGACGACGCGGTCGCCCTCGACACCCTGTGGAACGGCGGGTTCGGCTACGAGCCGGGCACCCTCTCCACCTGGTCCCGGCTGGCCGCCCGGAGCACGACCGTCGCCGACGTCGGCGCCCATGTCGGCTACTTCTCGATGATCGCCGCCCTCGCCAACCCCGGGGCGAGGATCCACGCGTTCGAGCCGGTGGACATGATCCACGCCCGGCTCTCGGAGAACGTCCGCGCGAACGGCGTCCAGAACGTCAAGCTCCACCAGGCCGGGGTGTCCGGCGAGGAGGGCTGGGCCGAGATCAGCGTCCGCTTCTCCGGGAACCTGCTGTCGACGGGCTCGACCCTGGAGCACGCCGCCGCCGACGCCGAGCTCAAGCGGATCCGGCTGCGCACGCTCGACGAGGTCTTCGCCGACACCAGGCTGGACCTGATCAAGATCGATGTGGAGGGGCACGAGCCGGCGGTCCTGCGCGGGGCCCGCCAGGTGCTCAAGCGCGACCGGCCGACCGTCATGCTGGAGGCCCTGCGCGACGCGCCCCTGGAGACCCTGACCGCGGAGTTCGACCCGCTCGGCTACGACTGCCACTGGGTCACCGAGGCCGACGGCACCCTGGTGCCCTGGCACGAGCCCCGGCCCCCCAAGACGCGCAACCTGATCTTCACCCCGCGGGGATGAGAACGCGCCGGGCGATCCCTCACGCCCGGCGCGCTGTTTCCCGTACCGCCGACTGCTACTCGACCGTGACCGACTTCGCCAGGTTGCGCGGCTTGTCGATGTCGCGGCCCAGGGCCTTCGCCGTGTAGTAGGCGAGGAGCTGGAGCGGGATGCCCATCAGGATCGGGTCGAGCTCGTCCTCGTTCTTCGGGACGACGATCGTCCGGTCGGCCTTCTCCTGGTGCTCGTGGGCCACCGCGAGGATCCGGCCGCTGCGGGCCTTGATCTCCTCCAGGGCCGCGCGGTTCTTCTCCAGCAGGTCGTCGTTCGGGACGATCGCGACCGTCGGGAGCGCCGGCTCGATCAGGGCGAGCGGGCCGTGCTTGAGCTCGGAGGCCGGGTAGGCCTCGGCGTGGATGTACGAGACCTCCTTGAGCTTCAGGGAGGCCTCACGGGCCACCGGGTAGCCCCGGACCCGGCCGATGAAGAGCATGGAGCGGGCCTCGGCGAACTCCTCGGCCAGCTTCTTGATCTCCTCCTCGTGGGAGAGGATCTCCGCGATCTGCCCGGGCAGCTTGCGCAGCCCCTCGATGATCCGCTTGCCGTCGCGGACCGAGAGGTCGCGGGTGCGGCCGAGGTGCAGGGCGAGGAGGGCGAAGGCCACCGTCATGTTGGTGAAGCACTTGGTGGAGACGACGCAGACCTCGGGGCCTGCGTGGACGTAGATGCCGGCGTCCGCCTCGCGGGCGATCGCCGAGCCGACCACGTTCACGACGCCGAAGACCCGCGCGCCCTTGCGCTTCAGCTCCTGGACGGCCGCCAGCACGTCGTACGTCTCACCGGACTGGGAGACGGCCACGTAGAGGGTGTCGGGGTCGACGACCGCGTTGCGGTAGCGGAACTCGGAGGCCGGCTCGGCGTCGGCGGGGATCCGGGCCAGCTCCTCGATCATCTGGGCGCCGATCATGCCCGCGTGGTACGAGGTGCCGCAGCCGAGGATCTTCACGCGGCGGATCTGGCGCGCCTCGCGGGCGTCCAGGTTGAGGCCGCCGAGGTGCACGGTGGAGAAGCGGTCGTCGATGCGGCCGCGCAGCACGCGGTCCACGGCGTCGGCCTGCTCGTGGATCTCCTTGTGCATGTAGGTGTCGTGGCCGCCCATGTCGTAGGAGGCGGCCTCCCACTCCACGGTGGTGGGCTCGGCCGTGGTGCGGGTGCCCTCCGTGGTGTAGGTGCGGAAGTCGTCGGCCTTGAGGGTGGCCATCTCGCCGTCGTCCAGCGTGACTATCTGACGGGTGTGGGTGACCAGCGCGGCGATGTCCGAGGCGACGAACATCTCCTTCTCGCCGATGCCGAGGACGACCGGGGAGCCGTTGCGGGCGACGACGATCCGGTCCGAGAAGTCGGCGTGCATGACGGCGATGCCGTACGTCCCCTCGACGACCCGGAGGGCCTGGCGGACCTTCTCCTCCAGGGTCTCCGCCTGCGAGCGGGCGATGAGGTGGGTGAGGACCTCGGTGTCGGTCTCGGAGAGGAACTCGACGCCGTCCGCCTCCAGCTTGCGGCGCAGGTCGGAGGCGTTGTCGATGATGCCGTTGTGGACGACGGCGACCTTGCTGTCGGCCGACATGTGCGGATGGGCGTTGACGTCGGAGGGGGCGCCGTGGGTGGCCCAGCGGGTGTGGGCGATACCGGTGGTGCCCTTGAAGCGCGCCGGGACCTTGGCCTCCAGGTCGCGGACCCGGCCCTTGGCCTTGACCATCTTCAGACCGGCCGTCTTCGGCGAGGTCACGACGATGCCGGCCGAGTCGTAGCCGCGGTACTCCAGCCGCTGCAGGCCTTCCAGCAGCAGCGGGGCCACGTCACGCTTCCCGATGTATCCGACGATTCCGCACATATAAGAGGTATCCCCAAGCTTTCCTGTGGCTTTTTTCTGTCACCCGTAGACGATGCGCCGCAGCTGCCGGATGGACAGCTCCGGCGGCGCGACCGCCCGGTACTGAAGGTCCGCCGCGATCCGTTCGAAGATCTCCGCGTTCACCAGGCCCTCGGCCTGCAGCTCGCGGTGGCGGCGACGGACGTAGTCCTCGGTCGTCTCGTCGAAGAAGGCGAGCACGTCCTGGATCACCCGCAGCGCCTCGCCCCGCTGGAGGGGCGTGGACCGCGTCAGATGATCAACCAGTTCGTCGTGCACCCGGTAGATCCTGAGGTACGCGAGCGGGTTTCGCAAGAAACCTGCCCGATTTCGGGCAGGGCCCTGTTAAGAGGTCTTGGGGGAACCTTGAATGTGTTATGAGCGCCTGTTCGCGAACCGTCCATTTGGCGTCTTGCGGTCCGTCGCCCGGGGCGACGAGTTTCAGACGTCATGGACACTCCTCGCATGGGCGTACCCGACCAGCTCGCCGAGCGCATGAGCATGGCCGAGCAGCACGAGTACCTGCGCGCAAGATTCTCCCGGCGCACGATGATCAGGGGCGGCGCGGTCACCCTGGGCGCCGTCACCGGTGGCGCGTTCGTGACCGGGGCCACGGCCCAGGCCGCCGTTCCCACGCAGCCCCTGTCGCACACAGAAGAGGTCGACGGCTCGCTCGTCGCCCCCTTCGGCCGTCACCTCGCCTGGGGCAACGACCCCCGCACGGAGATCACCGTCTCCTGGCAGGTCCCGGTCGCCGTGAAGAAGCCCTTCATCCGCATCGGCGCCCACCCCTGGGACCTCTCCCGCAAGATCGAGGCCGAGGTCCGCACGCTCTACACCCCGGCCGGGGTCGGCGCGTCCGGCGACCACACCCAGTACTACCTGCACGCCAAGCTCACCCACCTGCGCCCGGGCCGTACGTACTACTACGGCGTCGGCCACCAGGGCTTCGACCCGGCCGAGGCGCACCTGCTGGGCACCCTGGGCACCTTCACCACCGCCCCCGCCCACAAGGCGCCCTTCACCTTCACCGCCTTCGGCGACGAGGGTGTCAGCTACCACGGCCTGGCCAACAACAGCCTCCTCCTCGGCCAGAACCCGGCCTTCCACCTGCACGCCGGTGACATCGCCTACGCCGACCCGGCCGGTCAGGGCAAGACCGCCGACACCGGCTTCGACTCGCGGATCTGGGACCAGTTCCTCGCCCAGACCGAGTCCGTCGCCAAGTCGGTGCCGTGGATGGTGTCGTACGGCAACCACGACATGGAGGCCTGGTACTCGCCCAACGGCTACGGCGGCGAGGAAGCCCGCTGGAACCTCCCGGACAACGGCCCGGACAAGAAGAACCTCCCGGGCGTCTACTCCTTCGTCTACGGCAACACGGCGGTCATCTCGCTGGACCCCAACGACGTCTCCTTCGAGATCCCGGCCAACCTCGGCATCTCCGGCGGCACCCAGACCACCTGGTTCGAGGGGCAGCTGAAGAAGTACCGCGCCGCCAAGGACATCGACTTCGTCGTCGTGTTCTTCCACCACTGTGCGTACTGCACCTCCACCGCCCACGCCTCGGAGGGCGGTGTCCGCCAGGAGTGGGTGCCGCTGTTCGACAAGTACCAGGTGGACCTGGTCATCAACGGCCACAACCACCAGTACGAGCGCACCGACGTGATCAAGGGCAACACGGTCACCAAGAAGCTCCCGATCGGCGGCACGGCCTACCCCGAGACCGAGGGCGTCGTCTACGTCACGGCGGGCGCGGCCGGCCGCAGCCTGTACGCGTTCACCGCCCCCGACTCCTACGAGGGCCACCTCAACGAGGTCGACTCGGTGGCGTCCTTCATCAACACCAAGGACGGCAAGGTCAACGAGACCGTCGCCTGGTCCCGGGTCCGCTACCTGAACTACTCCTTCCTGCGCGTGGACGTCACCCCCGCGCCGAAGGGCCACTACACCACCCTGAAGGTCCAGGGCATCGCCGAGACCGGCGACCGCATCGACCACTTCACGGTGGCCCGCAAGGCCAAGTAGCACAGCCGTACGCCCGGAAGGCGGGGCGTACCGGCCACGCGCCAATCCTCCCCCCGGCAGGCGGTCCTCACCGGCGTCACAAGCGCTTGAGGACCGCCTGTTTGGCGAGGGTGAACTCCTCGTCCGTCAGCACCCCGTCCCGGTGCAGCGCGCCCAGCTCCCGCAGCCGGCGCAGCAGCGCGTCGTGGTCGTCGTCGGCCCGGGCGGCGGGGATCTGCGGCTCCGGGCCGGACAGCGGCACGGCGGCCCCTACGGCCTCCCCGGGGGCGCCGGCCGGATGCGGCAGCCGGGCCTGCACGGCCGCCGCGACCAGCGCCATCAGCGGATCCTTCTTGAAGCCCCACAGCTCGACGGCGTTCGGGTCGTACTTCGGCGGCGCCTTCGTGGGCGCGTGGCGCACCGTGAACCGCAGATGCCCGTTCTCCAGGCCGACCGCCGGCTGCCACTCCACGCCCACGACGTCCTCGACCCGGATCGTGCGGGTCCCGGCGGCCGCCTTCGCGTCCTCCGTCTTCCAGTTCCACTCCAGCCGTACGTGCTCGCCGTCGAAGCTCGCCGTGCCGTCCCCGGCGGAGAAGGACAGCGGCACGGCCGGGCCGGGCAGCAGATACCCGTCCACCGGACCGGCCGGCACCCGGTCCAGCAGCAGCGCGTGCCGCACCTCGTCCACGAAGTACTCGGCCACCCCGTACCGGTCGGCGTCGACGAGCAGCTGATACGGGTCGTGCGGTTCGGTGAGCCGGCCGCCGGTGGCGTGCAGCAGCGGATCGGCGCCGTCCCGCAGCCGGAGCCTGAGCCGCCCGGTCCGCTTGCCCTGCTCGAACGAGATCCCCGCCAACGCCCCCAGCGGGACCACGAGTTCGCCGAGTTCCTTGCGCAGCAGCCCGACCCCCTTGTCGCGGCCCGGCGTCAGCCGCAGCGCGTCACCGTCGAAGACCCAGGTGCCGTCCTTCTGGAGGATTTCCGCCATGGGGTGATTCTGACACCGGGCCGTCAGAGCCCCAACGCGTTCGCCGTCGCGTCGTCGACCCCGTCCAGGGAGAAGCGAACTGCCTTGCCCGCCGCGGGAGTCGACCGCATCCGGACCTCTCCGGAGCGCACCCCGAGCGCGATCCGCGGATTGTCCTGGCAGACGACGGTGAACGCGTCCTCGCCCGCCCGCTCCACCAGGAACGCCTGGTCCTCCGGGAAGGGCGCGTCGGCCTGGTCGTAGGCGCACGGCCGCTGCTGCATCCCGTCGCCCGCGACCCGCTCGCCCGCGATGTCCAGGCAGAGCTTCGACGCGACGTTCACCAGGGCCACCGCGCCGCCGTCCAGGGCGACGACCCGCCACTGCTGGGCCTCGCGGCCGTCGCAGGCGGCCAGGACGGGATCGGGGGCGGGCACCGGGCCCTGGGTCGGGTCCGCGGACGCGCCTCCCGTCGGGCCGGTGACACAGCGCCCGTTCGCCACGCTCTTCAGGACGACGGGGACGACCGCGGCGGCGGAGGCGCCGGACGCGGAGGGGGACGGCGACGCGGTACCCCCGGTGGCGCTCGCGTCCGGGGTGACCTGTGGCTCGGCGCCCTCGGCGGGGTCGGAGCCGGACAGCTGCCGCAGGACGGCGGTGGTGAGGAGGGAGGTCAGCACCACGGTGACCGCCACCATGAGCACCGACCGTCTGCGCCGGCCCGGCGCACGGGAGAACGCCTCCTGGGCAGGCGAGGCAGACGCGTCCGGCGTGGCCGACGGGGCCCCCGGTCCGGCCGACGGCCCCCGCCCGGCAGCCCGCCCCGCGACCCGCCCCGCCGACCGGGCCTTGCGGTAGGCGGCCCCGCCCCACACCAGCACCTGGTCCACCAGCAGCCGCCGCGCCTCCTCCGCCTCGCCCGAGGCGAGCGTGCGCAGCTGCCGCAGGTCGTGGGCGCAGAACCGGCAGATGTCGAGGTGCTGCCCGAGATCGGCGGGGGCCTCGCGGTGCGTGCCGCGGGCGATCGCGCCGAGCATGCCGCCGTAGTGGAGGCATCTCGGGTCGGCGGTGCGGTCGGCGCGCACCCGCAGAAACGTGTCGACGAGCCGACCGCGCGCCGACTGCGCCAGGGACTCGGCGAACTCCTCGGTGGTGCTCAGCAGCCGGGCCGCCTGCGCCGACTCGCCCTCCTCGGCCAGACACAGCCACAGCGCGGCCCGTGACTGGTCGGCGAGCTGCTCGAAGGCGGCCAGCAGGACCGAGCTGTGCTCCACGCGGCGCAGGGTGTCGACCGGGCCGAAGTTGTCGGCGGCCCGCCGCGACCAGGCGCGGAACTCCGGGCGCAGCAGCGCCGCGCGTTCGTCGCGCAGCCAGCCGTGGGCGGTGCGGCGGACGTCGGCGAGGAGGGCGGTGCGCAGGGCGGGGCCCGGTCGCCGGGGGCCGCGGGTGAGGACCTGGGCCGCCAGGTCGGTGGCGTCGCGCGGCCTCGCGCAGAAGGCCTCCGCGTAGGCGTGGACCGCCGGGGCGTGTTCCGGGAGGATCCCCGGCCCGGGCTGTGGGTGGTGCGGGGCTTGCTGTGCGAGGTGCTCGGACATGGTCGGTCTCCCCGAAGGAGCGGGCACGGCAAGGTGAGGACCGTAGTGCCGCTCCCTGTGGGGGGTCTGTGGTTCCCCCCGGAGACGCCGACGGGTTCCCCCGAGGACCGTACTCGGGGGAACCCGCCGTCTTGATCAGAACCCTGTGACGGGATTTTTCAGGGTGCCGATCAGCTGGAGGGCGCCCGAGGGGTCGCTCAGGTCCACCATCTGCCTGTTGTCGCGCAACTGGAGCCGGTTGAGGCAGGACAGGGCGAACTCGGGGGCGAACATGTCGTACTGGCGGAACTTGTCGGCGAGTTCGGGGTTCGCCTCCTGGTAGGCGCGGGTGACCTCGGCGACCGTGCGCCAGAAGTCGTCCTCGTCCAGGATCCCCTCGGTGGCGAGGTTCGCCGCGAGGAAGCGGAAGAAGCAGTCGAAGACGTCCGTGAAGATCGACAGCAGTTTCTTGTCCTCGGGCACCTCGACCCGGATGCGCCGCACCTCGGGCGGCAGCACCGCGTCCGGGTCCAGGACGGCGATCTCCTCGGCGATGTCCTTGTAGACCGCCCGCTGCACGATCCCGTCCCGCAGCACCAGGATGGTGTTCTCGCCGTGCGGCATGAAGACCAGGTCGTAGGCGTAGAAGCTGTGCAGCAGCGGGGTGTAGTACGCCTCGAGGTAGTGGCGCAGCCACGCGGCCGGGGCGAGCCCCGACTGCTCGACGAGCGCGCCGGCCACCGACTTCCCCTCGTGGTCCACATGGACCAGGGCGGCCATCGTCGCGAGCGACTCGCCGTCCTGGAGGGAGGGCACCGGGCTCTCGCGCCACAGCGCGGCGAGCATCTTGCGGTACGGCGAGTAGCGGTCCGTCGCCGCCTCGTACTCCAGGTGCCGGTAGCCGACGGCGGCCCGCTCCCGGATGATCGACAGGCCGGTCGACTTCAGCACCGGGTCGTTCTCGACGAGCTGGGCCAGCCAGTCGTTGATGGCGGGCGTGGCCTCCATGTAGGCGGCGGAAAGCCCGCGCATGAAGCCCATGTTGAGGACGGACAGGGCCGTCTTGACGTAGTGCTTCCCGGGGTGCGAGGAGTTGAAGAAGGTCCGGATGGACTGCTGGGCCAGATACTCGTCGTCGCCCTCGCCCAGGCACACCAGGTTCTTCCGGGCGACCTCGGCGGAGAAGGTGACGGTGAGCTTGTTCCACCACTGCCAGGGGTGGACGGGGATGAGGAGGTAGTCGGCGGGGTCGAGATCCTGCGTGCGCAGGATCCCGTCGAACCGCTCGACGGTGGCGGCGCCCAGCTCCTCCCGCAGGAAGCTCTCGTACTCGATGCCCACACCCGCCGTGAAGGCCGCCCGTGACCGGTGGGCGGCCAGCCACACCAGCCGGACCGGGCTCGCGGTCTCCGGGGCGTACGACAGGTAGTCGTGGACGCCGAAGCCGAGCCGTCCGTTGTTGGCGACGAAGCAGGGGTGGCCCTCGGTCATACCGGTCTCGACCGCCTGGAAGCCGCTCCTGACCAGCTCGGCCGAGGTGACCCGCGGCTTGGTGAGCTTGTAGCAGGTGCCGGAGAGGGTGGAGGAGATCTCCTCCAGGTAGACCGGCAGGATCTCGTCGCTCAGCCCGAGGGCCTGCTTCAGCTCGATGAAGAAGTCCAGTGCGGCGAGCGGGAGTTCGGCGCCGTCGCGGGTGCGGGCGATCGAACCGGCGTCGACCTCCCAGTGGTCGAGGGCACGGCGGACGGCGGTGAAGCGGTAGGACGTCAGACCGTCGTCGCTGCGGACGACGTACCGCCCGTCCTGCTCCTCGGGCGTGATCAGCCGCTCGTGCGCGAACTCCGCGAGGGCTTTGCGGACGAGCAGGCGGTTGGCCTTCTCCCAGCGCTCGGGGGAGAGGTGGGCCACGGCGTCGGAGAGACTCACGCGGCCACCCCCGTCGCGGCGAGGAACCGTCCCCGGGTGCAGAAGCTCAGCAAGGCCCTTTTCTCCGGCTTCTCGATCTCGCGTGCGGCGACGAAGCCGACGGCCTCGTTTAGGGCGTGGACCGCCGTGTTGGCGACGTCCGGCTCGACGACGACCCGCTCGACCGCCGGGTCGTCGAAGAGGTGCGCCATCACGGCGGTGATGACCGCGCGGGTGAAGCCGTGCACGGGCGTGTCGGTCGCCGGGGTGAGGAAGTGCATGCCCACATCGCCCGGCAACGGCTCGTACAGGCCGACCAGTTCACGGTGGACGGGGTCGTACTTCTCCATCAGGAAGACCGGGGTGCCGTCCTCGTCGAGGCCGAGCAGCGCGTGGTGGTGCGGGTCGGCGGCGACCTCCATGTAGGCGCGCTCGACGTCCACCAGCGAGGCGTCCTGCATCATCCAGTAGGCCGCTTTGGGATGCGTCACCCAGGAGTGCAGCAGCTCGGCGTCCCGGAGCGGGTCGAGCGGGCGGAAGGTGAAGGTCATACGGCGAACTCCTGGAACGCGATGGTCTTCTCGACCGGGTAGTACTCGCTGCCGAGCAGCTCACGGATGATGGAGCTGTTGCGGTACGGGCCCATGCCGAGGTCGGGGGACGTGATGGAGTGCGTGTGCACGCCGGCGTTCTGCAGGAACACGCCCCGGCCGGTGGTGTCGATGGCGTAGTTGCGGGCCACGTCGAAGCGGCCGTGCTCGTCGAAGCGCAGGCGGTCGCGGACCGGGGCGAGGAAAGCCGGCGGCTGGTAGTGGTAGCCGGTGGCCAGCACCAGGCCCTCGGTGGCGATCTCGTAGTCCTTGCCCTGCTCGTCCTGCCGGAAGCCGAGCCGGTAGTGGCCGTCCTCGTAACGGGCGCTGTTCAACGTGGAGTTGGTGAGCAGCCGGGTGGGGACGGGCCGGTCGCCGTGCTCGACGTTCTTCTGGTACAGCAGGTCGAAGATCGAGTCGATCAGATCCGAGTTGATGCCCTTGAAGAGGCCCTTCTGCTGCTTCTCCAGCCGGTAGCGGGTCTCCTCGGGCAGCGCGCGGAAGTAGTCGATGTAGTCCGGGGACGTCATCTCCAGGGTCAGCTTGGTGTACTCCAGCGGGAAGAACCGCGGGGACCGGGTGACCCAGTTGAGCTGGTAGCCGTGCACGTCGATCTCGGCGAGCAGCTCGTGGTAGATCTCGGCGGCGCTCTGCCCGCTGCCGACGATCGTGATGGACTTCTTCGTTTGGAGCTCGGCCTTGCGCCGCATGTACTCGGCGTTGTGGAACAGCCCGCCCGCAAGGCCCCGGCAGACCTCCGGGACGTACGGGGTGGTGCCGGTGCCGAGGACCAGCCGACGGGCGCGGAAGACGTGCCCGTCCGTGGTGCGCACGGCGTACAGCGCCTCGCTCTCGTCGTACGTCACCTCGGCGACGGTCGTCGAGAAGCGCACGTTGCTCAGCTTGCCGGCGGCCCAGCGGCAGTAGTCGTCGTACTCGACGCGCAGCGGGTAGAAGTTCTCGCGGATGTAGAACTGGTAGAGCCGCCCCTTCTCCTTCAGGTAGTTGAGGAAGGAGTACGGCGAGGTCGGGTCGGCCAGGGTGACCAGGTCCGACATGAACGGCGTCTGGAGGTGGGCGCCGTCGAGGAACATGCCGGCGTGCCACTCGAAGTCCGGCTTGGACTCCAGGAACACGCCGTCGAGTGCGTCGATCGGCTCGGTGAGGCAGGCGAGGCCGAGGTTGAAGGGGCCGAGCCCGATCCCCACGAAGTCATAGGTGCGGCTGGCTTCACGAAGCGCGGTCAAGGGACTCTCCCAGGTACTGCTCGGCATGGCCGGCGATCAGGTCGAGGACGGCGGCGATGTCGGCCGCGGTCGTCTCGGGGTTGAGCAGGGTGAACTTCAGGTAGTGGCGGCCCGCGACCTTGGTGCCCGCGACCACCGCGTCACCGGAGGCGAACAGGGCCTTGCGGGCGTAGAGGTTGGCGCGGTCGATCTCGGCCGGGTCGGTCACGGCCCGCGGGATGTAGCGGAAGACCAGGGTGGACAGCGAGGGCCGCACGACGACGTCGAAGCGCGAGTCGGCGGCCAGCAGGCCCCAGCCCTCGACGGCCAGGTCGCACACCTCGTCGAAGAGCTGTCCGATGCCGTCGGCGCCCATGGTGCGCAGGGTCATCCACAGCTTGAGCGCGTCGAACCGGCGGGTGGTCTGCAGGGACTTGTCCACCTGGTTGGGGATACGTTCCTGCACCATCCGGCGCGGGTTCAGGTACTCGGCGTGGTAGGTGGCGTGCCGCAGCGTGGCCGCGTCCCGGACCAGCACGGCCGACGAACTCACCGGCTGGAAGAAG
This sequence comes from Streptomyces sp. NPDC005820, assembly GCF_040630255.1. NCBI lineage: Bacteria > Bacillati > Actinomycetota > Actinomycetes > Kitasatosporales > Streptomycetaceae > Streptomyces > Streptomyces sp. NPDC005820. The sequence goes on along the minus strand of NZ_JBEXXE010000012.1, from coordinate 221,750 downwards.
GACTTGTGGTAGTCGACGGTGACGGAGTCGGCGCGCTCGATGCCGTCGATGCGGTGCCGGTACTTCTGGGAGGCGAGCAGTCCGCAGCCGTAGGCCGCGTCGACGTGCATCCAGGTGCCGTACTGGTCGCACAGCTCGGCGATCTCGGGCAGCGGGTCGATGGAGCCGAAGTCGGTGGTGCCGCCGGTGGCGACGACGGCCATGGGGACGAGACCGGCCTTCTGGCAGCGCTCCAGCTCATGGGCGAGCGCGACGGTCTGCATCCGCTTGTCGTGGTCGACGGGGATCGACACGACCGCGTCCTGCCCCAGCCCCAGCAGTTTCGCGGACTTCTTCACGCTGAAGTGGCTGACCTCGGAGGCGAAGATCCGCAGTTTCGCCAGGCTGTCGGTCTTGGCCTCCTCGCGGGCGAGCAGCAGCGCCTGGAGATTGCTCTGCGTGCCACCGGAGGTGAACACCCCGTCGGCGGCCGGGCCGAGGCCGATGCGCTCGGTCGTCCAGTCGATCAGTTTCCGCTCGATGAGCGTGCCGCCGGCCGACTGGTCCCAGGTGTCGAGGGAGGAGTTGACGGCGGACAGCACGGCCTCGCCGAGCACGGCCGGGATGACGACCGGGCAGTTGAGGTGGGCGAGGTAGCGCGGGTGGTGGAAGTAGATCGCGTCGCGGAGGTAGACCTCCTCCAGCTCGTCGAGCACCGCGGCGGTGTCGTACAGGGGCTGGTCGAGGTCGATGCCGTCGATACGGGGGGCGAGGGCGTCGACCGTGACGCCGGTGAACGGACGGTCGGTGGCGGCGAGTTTGGCGGCCACCCGCTCGACTCCCTCGGTCACGGAGCGGCGGTACTGCTCCGCGGTGGTGTCGTTGAGCAGGTGCGAGCGCATGGGGAGCCTTCCGGGGGTGGGGACGGGTCCGCTGCGGGACGGACTGAGGGGCGGAGCCCCGGGTTCAACTTAGGTTAGCCTAACCTAATTTATTTCCCGGGGGCTCCGCCCCTCTTATGACGGTGATCACGTCACGCGGTCATGGCTCACTCGCGTTCGCGCAGCTGTTCCTCCGTCAGCCCCTCACGCCAGTACCCGACGAAGGTGACCCGCCGCCGGTCGATCCCGCACTCCTGCACGAAGTGCCGCCGCAACGCCTTCACGGACCCGGACTCACCGGCGATCCAGACGTACGGCCGTGCGGCGGGCGGCAGAAGCGGAACGGGGCGGCAATGGCCGTAGTCATGGGGGAACTCCTGAAATGTGCGGCAGGGCGAGGCTTTTCAGGGGCGCGGGGAACTGCGCGACAAGCCACATCGGACCCGCAGCTCACCCACAACATCAGGCCACCCTGATCAGGCGACCTTCTTCGCCTTCTCCAGAGCCTCGGCGAGGTTCTCAAGAAGCGGCACACACTTGTCGTACGAAAGGATCGGCTCCGGCGAACGGGCGATGACCTGACCGGCCTTCACCGCAGGAAGCTTCTTCCAGGTCGCCTCGGTGATGTCAGCGGGCTGAATCGTCGAGGTCCGGTCGTCCATCATGATGATGTCCGCCGCGTACTTGTCGACGTTCTCCCAGCTCAGCGACTCGTACCAGCCGCCACCCTGCTTCTTCGCGCTCTCCGGCGGCTCCACGAAGTTCACGCCGAGCGCCTTGAAGTACTCGAGGTCGATGGAGAGGTTGGAACCGGACACGTAGAACAGCTCGGCGCTGGCGGACCCGGCCATGACCTTGATGTCGGGCTTGGCCTTCGCCGCGGCGCGCAGCCGCGTCGCCGCCGCCTCGAACGCCTTCTTCGCGTCGGTCACCTTCGCCGCGGTCATGTCCGCACCGAGCGACTCGGCCAGCTCCCACATCCGCTCCAGCGGAGCGGTGAGCTGACGGTCGTACACGGATATGCCGACGCTCGGGGCGAGCTTGGCGATCTTGTCCTTGGACGCCTCGGGGACGTACCAGAGGGTGCCGGCGTCGTCGAACATCGTGGAGATGAGGACGTCGGGCGCGAGGGCGGCGTACTTCTCCACGTTGAACTCGTCCCAGACGTTGCCCAGGATCGTCACCTTGGAGATGTCCATGTCGCCGGCCTGGACGTCGGCCTTGCCGTCGGTGGTCTTCGTCGGGCCGAACACGCCCTTGACCTGGATGCCGTAGTCGTAGAGGGCCGCGCCGACACCGGTGAACGCGACGATGTCCGCCGGGATCCTGTCGAGCTTCACGGTGGTGCCGCGGTCGTCCTTGAAGGTCCAGGGACCGGACTTGGCGGAGGCGCTCGCCGACGAGTCCGAGCCACTGCTTTTCGCGTCGTCGTCCCCGCAGGCTGCGAGCACGGCACCGAGGCCGAGGGCGCCACCGGCGGCGAGGATGCCGCGGCGGGTGAGGTGGTTGGCTCTGGCGTTGGGCATGAGAGTGGCTGCTTTCGAACGTGCGGATCACCGCCGGACAAGTTCGAAGGTAGGTTAGCCTAACCTCAGATCTTGTCCAGGGCGGGGGTGATGTGATCCCGAAACTGTGGGATGTCTGTGCACGCTCGGATTACGCCAACTTGCCGGAATTGACGGCAAGTTGACGGTGTAAAAACGATGACTTCCAGTCAGCCCGCGAGCCCCAGCTCACGGGCGATCAGCATCCGCTGCACTTCGCTCGTCCCCTCCCCGATCTCCAGGATCTTGGAGTCCCGCCACATCCGGGCCACCGGATACTCGTTCATGAACCCGTACCCGCCGTGCACCTGGGTGGCGTCCCGGGCGTTGTCGACGGCGATCGTCGACGAGTACAGCTTCGCCAGCGCCGCCTCCTTCTTGAACGGCTCGCCCGCGACCAGCCGCGAGGCCGCGTCCCGCCACGCCAGCCGGGCCGTGTGCGCCTTCATCTCCATGTCGGCGATCTTGAACTGGATGGCCTGGTTGGCGCCGATCGGCCGCCCGAACGCCTGCCGCTCCCGCGCGTACTTCACCGACTCGTCCACACAGCCCTGCGCCAGCCCGGTGGCCAGCGCGGCGATCGCGATCCGGCCCTCGTCCAGGATCCGCAGGAACTGCGCGTACCCGCGCCCCTCCTCGCCCAGCAGGTTCGCCGCCGGGACCCGCACGTCGGAGAAGGACAGCTCCCGGGTGTCGGAGGCGTTCCAGCCGACCTTGGAGTAGGGCTGGGCCACCGTGAAGCCCGGGGTGCCCGACGGGACGATGATCGCGGAGATCAGCGGCCGGCCGTCCGGCTTGCGACCGGTGACCGCCGTGACCGTCACCAGCCCCGTGATGTCCGTGCCCGAGTTGGTGATGAAGCACTTGGTGCCGTTGATCACCCATTCGTCCGTCTCCGGGTCGAGACGGGCCGTCGTCCGGGTCGCCCCCGCGTCACTGCCGCCGTCGGGCTCGGTCAGCCCGAACGCGCCCAGCATCTCGCCGGAGCACAGCCGCGGCAGCCACTGACGCTTCTGCTCCTCGGTGCCGAACAGATGGATCGGCATGGCGCCCAGCGAGACACCCGCCTCCAGGGTGATCGCCACCGAGGAGTCGACCCGCGCCAGCTCCTCCAGGGCGATGCCGAGCGCCAGATAGTCGCCGCCCATCCCGCCGTGCTCCTCCGGGAACGGCAGCCCGAACAGGCCCATCCGGCCCATCTCACGGACGATCTCGTACGGGAACTCGTGCCGCTCGTAGAAGTCGCCGATCTTCGGCGCCACCACGTCGTGCGCGAACTCCTCCACCGTACGGCGGAGTTCCTCCAGCTCGGTGCTGAGACGGTGGTCCATGCTGATCACTGGTCCTTGTGGGAGAGGGCGCGGACGGTACGGGACGGGCTGGGTCGGCCCAGTTGTTCGGCCATCCACACGCTGGTGGCGACGAGGCGGCCGAGATCGACCCCGGTGTCGATGCCGAGACCGTGCAGCATCCACACGAGGTCTTCGGTGGCGAGGTTGCCGGTGGCGGACTTCGCGTACGGGCAGCCGCCGAGGCCGCCCGCGGAGGCGTCGACGGTGGTGACACCGTGTTCGAGGGCGGCATAGGTGTTGGCCAGCGCCTGCCCGTAGGTGTCGTGGAAGTGCACGCCGAGGACGTTCGTCGGCACGCCCTCCTCATTGAGCAGGGAGAGCAGTTCGAGGACATGGCCGGGCGTCGCGACCCCGATGGTGTCGCCGAGGCTCAGCTCGTCGCAGCCCATGTCCTGAAGCGCCCGGCAGACCCGGACGACCTGGTGCAGCGGGACCGCGCCCTCCCAGGGGTCGCCGAAGCACATGGAGACATAGCCGCGGACGTGCACCCCCTCGTCCTTGGCCCGCCGTACGACCGGCTCGAACACCGCGAGCGACTCGTCGAGCGTGCGGTTGAGGTTGGCCTTGGCGAACGACTCGGTGGCGCTGGCGAACACGGCGACCCGGCGGGCGCCCAGCGCGAGGGCGCGGTCCAGGCCGCGCTGGTTCGGCACAAGGACGGGCAGCGCCACGGAAAGGTCGGCGACCTGCGGGAACAGATCCTCGGCGTCGGCCAGTTGAGGCACCCACTTGGGGTGTACGAAGCTCGTCGCCTCGATCGTCGTCAGACCGGCGTCGGCCAGCCTGCGGATGAACTCGGCCTTCACCTCGGTCGGCACGGCCGACTTCTCGTTCTGCAGACCGTCGCGCGCGCCGACCTCGTGGATCCGCACCCGGACGGGCAGATCCTGCGCGGGCACGGTCATCGGGAGCCCTTCAGCGGTCATTCCGAGACCTCCTCGTACGGGGTGACGACGGCCAGCACCTGGTCCATGGCGACCGTCGTGCCCGGGGTGACGTCCAGTTCGGCGACCGTGCCGGCGTGCGGGGCGGAGATGACGTGCTCCATCTTCATCGCCTCGACCACCAGCAGGCTCTGCCCGGCGGCGACCTCGTCCCCGACGGCGACCTTCACGACCGTCACCGTGCCGGGCATGGGCGCGGTGAGCGAATCGGCACCGGCGTGCGCGGAGCCGGTGAGGGAGGCGGCGACCGGGTCGTGGTCCCGGACATGCCAGGAGTCACCGTCGCGGCCCACCCAGTCGGCGGCGCGGTGGAAGGTGTGGCGGACCCCGTCGAGGGTGACCGAGACCTGGTCGTCGGTGACGGTGTGGGTGCCTCTCGGGACGTACTCCACGGGTTCGGTGACCCGTAGGGGGAAGCCCACCGGCTTCGGCGCGCCCCCCAGCCGCCAGCCGCTCGGCACCGAGAAGGGATCCGTCCACCCGCCGCCCGTCTCCGGCTTCAGCGCTTCCAGCCGTACGGCCGCCGCCGCCTCGTACACCTCCTCGGGCACCTCGGCCGACACGAGGGAATCGACCACCCGCTCCACCAGCCCCGTGTCCAGCTCGCCCGCCACCACCGCCGGATGGCCCAGCAGCCGCCTCAGGAACCCGGCGTTCGTCTGCACGCCCAGGGTCACCGTCTCCGCGAGGGCGGCCCGGAGTTTCCTGAGCGCGGTCGGGCGGTCGGGGCCGTAGGCGATGACCTTGGACAGCATCGGGTCGTAGAGGCTGCCCACCTCGGTGCCCTCGCTGAGCCCGGAGTCGGTGCGCACGCCGTCGCCCTGGGGTTCGCTCAGCCGCAGGACCGTTCCGCCGGAGGGCAGGAATCCGCGGGCCGGGTCCTCGGCGCAGATCCGCGCCTCGATCGCGTGCCCGGTGAGCCGTACGTCCTCCTGGGCGAAGTCCAGCTTCTCGCCCGCCGCGACCCGCAACTGCCACTCCACCAGGTCCAGCCCGGTGACCAGCTCCGTCACCGGATGCTCCACCTGGAGGCGGGTGTTCATCTCCATGAAGTAGTACGACGAGGGGTCGCCGCCGGGGACGATGAACTCCACCGTGCCCGCGCCCCGGTACCCGCAGGAGCGCGCCGCCTGCACGGCCGCCTCGCCCATCGCGGCCCGGATCTCCTCGTCGAGGAGCACGCTCGGCGCCTCCTCGATGACCTTCTGGTGCCGGCGTTGCAGCGAGCACTCGCGCTCACCGAGATGGACGACGTTGCCGTGGCCGTCGGCCAGGACCTGGATCTCGATGTGCCGGGGGCGGTCCACCCAGCGCTCCACGAGGAGCGTGTCGTCGCCGAAGGAGGCGCGGGCCTCGCGGCGGGCGGCGGCGATCTCCTCCTCCAGCAGGGTCAGGTCCCGCACCAGCCGCATGCCCTTGCCGCCGCCGCCCGCGGACGGCTTGAGCAGGACGGGCGCGCCCAGGGCGCGGGCCGCCTCGGCGAGGTCGGGGTCCCGTCCACCGGGGACGACGGGCACCCCGGCCGCCTGGACGGTCTCCTTGGCGCGGATCTTGTCGCCCATGAGGGAGATGGCCTCGGCGGGCGGCCCGATGAAGACCAGCCCCGCCTCCTCGCAGGCGCGCGCGAAGGCCGCGTTCTCCGCGAGGAAGCCGTACCCCGGGTGGACGGCCTGCGCGCCGGTGCGGGCGGCGGCCCCAAGCAGCCGCTCGGCCGACAGATAGCTCTCGGCGGCCGGCGCCGGACCGAGCCGTACGGCCGTGTCGGCCTCCCGGACGTGCCGGGCGTCGGCGTCGGCGTCGGAGAAGACCGCCACCGAGCGCACGCCCAGCGAGCGCAGCGTACGGATGACCCGGACGGCGATCTCGCCCCGGTTGGCGACCAGCACTGTCTCGAACATCGGTGGCAAGCCCCTCACATCCGGAAGACGCCGAACTGGGGGTCACCCAGGGGCGCGTTGGCACAGGCGGTCAGGGCGAGGCCGAGCACCTGGCGGGTCTCCAACGGGTCGATGACGCCGTCGTCCCAGAGCCGGGCGGTGGCGTAGTAGGCGCTGCCCTGACGCTCGTACTGCGCGCGGATCGGGGCCTTGAAGGCGTCTTCCGCCTCCAGTGGCCAGCTCTCGCCCCCGGCCTCCAGCTGGTCCCGCTTGACGGTCGCGAGGACCGACGCGGCCTGCTCGCCGCCCATGACGGAGATCTTGGCGTTGGGCCACATCCACAGGAAGCGGGGGGAGTAGGCCCGGCCGCACATCGAGTAGTTCCCGGCGCCGTACGACCCGCCGACCACCACCGTCAGCTTCGGCACGCGTGTGCAGGCGACGGCCGTCACCATCTTGGCGCCGTGCTTGGCGATGCCGCCCGCCTCGTAGTCCTTGCCGACCATGAACCCGGAGATGTTCTGGAGGAACACCAGCGGGATCCCGCGCTGGTCGCACAGCTCGATGAAGTGGGCGCCCTTCTGGGCGGACTCCGAGAACAGGATGCCGTTGTTGGCGACGATCCCGACCGGGTGGCCGTGGATCCGGGCGAAGCCGGTCACCAGGGTCTGCCCGAACTCGGCCTTGAACTCGGCGAACCGTGAGCCGTCCACCACGCGCGCGATGATCTCCCGTACGTCGTAGGGGGTACGGGAGTCCACCGGGACCGCGCCGTACAGCCCGTAGGGGTCGGCCTTGGGCTCGACGACAGGCCTGACCTGCCAGGGGAGCGGCCCGCGCGCGGGGAGCGTGGCGGCGATGGTGCGCACGATCCGCAGGGCGTGCGCGTCGTCCTCGGCGAGGTGGTCGGTGACCCCGGAGACACGGGAGTGCACCTCGCCGCCGCCCAGCTCCTCGGCGGTGACGACCTCACCGGTGGCGGCCTTCACCAGCGGGGGACCGCCCAGGAAGATCGTGCCCTGGCCGCGCACGATCACGGCCTCGTCGCTCATCGCGGGCACATACGCCCCGCCCGCCGTGCAGGAGCCGAGGACGGCCGCGATCTGCGGGATCCGGGCCGCCGACATCCGGGCCTGGTTGTAGAAGATCCGCCCGAAGTGCTCCCGGTCCGGAAACACCTCGTCCTGCATGGGCAGGAAGGCGCCGCCCGAGTCGACCAGGTACAGACAGGGCAGCCGGTTCTCCAGGGCCACCTCCTGAGCCCGCAGGTGCTTCTTCACGGTCATCGGGTAGTAGGTGCCGCCCTTGACCGTGGCGTCGTTGGCCACGATCACGCACTCGCGCCCGCTGACCCGCCCGATCCCGGCGATCACTCCGGCCGCCGGGGCCTGCCCCTCGTACATCCCGTCGGCCGCGAGCGGCGCGAGTTCGAGGAAGGGCGAGCCGGGGTCGAGCAGCCCGTCGACCCGGTCCCGGGGCAGCAGCTTCCCGCGCGCGGTGTGCCGCGCCCGCGCCCGCTCGCCGCCCCCGAGCCGGGCGGCGGCCAGCTTGCCGTGCAGTTCCCCGACGAGCTCGCGGTGCGCCCGCTCGTTGGCCCGCCAGGCCTGAGACGCGGGGTCCGCCGTGCTCGTCAGCTCCGGTGCCTGCTCCATCCTGCGGTACCCCTCACCCGGCGTCCGTCGTCGGCGTCGTCCTGTTAATGAGCGTTAACCATTCCCTTCAGGTTAACGAGCGCTAACCTCGCTGTCTAGAATTACTTTCATGGCCACCAGAACCGACGCCCCCACCCGCCGCGAGCAGATCCTCAAGGAGGCCGCGCGGCTGTTCGCCGAGCGCGGTTTCCACGGCGTCGGGGTCGACGAGATAGGAGCGGCGGTCGGTATCAGCGGCCCCGGTCTGTACCGGCACTTCCCGGGCAAGGACGCGATGCTCGCCGAGCTGCTGGTGGGGATCAGCGGCCAGCTCCTGACCGGCGCGAAGCGCCGGCTGGCGGAGGCCGACGGGGGTGCGGCGGAGGTGGTCCTCGACTCGCTCATCGAGGGGCACATCGACTTCGCGATCGACGACCGCCCCCTGATCACCCTGCACGACCGCGAGCTGGACCGCCTCCGCGACAGCGACCGCAAGCTGGTCCGCCAGCTCCAGCGGCAGTACGTCGAGCTGTGGGTGGAGGTGGTCCGCGAGATCTACCCGGCCCTCACCGAACCGGCGGCCCGCTCGGCCGTCCACTCCGTCTTCGGCCTCCTCAACTCCACCCCCCACCTGGCCCGCCCCGGCTCCGTCCCGGGCCGCACGGCGACGGCGGCACTGCTGCACCGGATGGCCCGGGGGGCGTTCGCGGCGGCGGGGGCCTGACAGGGTCTTCGGGGCTAGCCTGTCGGCGTGACGAGCGTTACGGGTGCTCTGCCCCGAAGGCTCTGGACTCCTCTCCCTACCCACCGGTACGGTAATCATCTGAGCAAGCGCTTAGATATGGACCCTTTGAGCCAGGTGGAGGTGGCGGCGGTGCGCCGTACGGTGTTCAACGAGGATCACGAGGCGTTCCGGGAGACCCTCCGGGCCTTCATCGAGGCCGAGGTCGTCCCCGTCTACGACGCGTGGCTCGAGGCCGGCCAGGCGCCGCGCGACTTCTACTACAAGCTCGCCGAGCTGGGCGTCTTCGGCATCCGCGTCGACGAGGAGTACGGCGGCGCCGGCATCGACTCGTACAAGTTCGAGGCCATCCTCTACGAGGAGACCGCCCGCGCCGGCATCACCTTCGGCGGCTCCGGCGTGCACGTCCTGCTCGGCCTGCCGTACATCAAGCTCCTCGCCACCGACGAGCAGAAGAAGCGCTTCCTGCCGAAGTTCGTCTCCGGCGAGGAGATGTGGGCCATCGCGATGACCGAGCCGGGCACCGGCTCCGACCTCGCCGGCATGCGCACCACCGCCAAGCTCTCCGAGGACGGCACGCACTACGTCCTCAACGGCGCCAAGACCTTCATCACCGGCGGCGTCCACGCCGACCGCATGATCGTCTGCGCCCGCACCTCCGCGCCGACCGCCGAGGACCGCCGCCACGGCATCTCCCTCTTCGTCGTCGACACCAAGGCCGAGGGCTACTCCGTCGGCCGCAAGCTCGACAAGCTCGGCCTGAAGACCTCCGACACCGCCGAGCTGGCGTTCGTCGACGTCAAGGTCCCCGTCGAGGACCTCCTCGGCGAGGAGAACAAGGGCTTCTACTACCTCGGCCACAACCTGGCCTCCGAGCGCTGGGGCATCGCCTACGGTGCCTACGCCCAGGCCAGGGCCGCCGTCCGGTTCGCCAAGGACTACGTCAAGGAGCGCACCGTCTTCGGCCAGACCGTCGCGTCGTTCCAGAACACCAAGTTCGAGCTGGCCGCCTGCCAGGCCGAGGTGGACGCCGCCGAGGCCGTCGTGGACCGCGCCACCGAGGCCCTGGACGCCGGCGAGCTGACCGCCGCCGAGGCCGCCTCCGCCAAGCTGTTCACCACCGAGGTCGCCCACCGCGTCATCGACCGCTGCCTCCAGCTGCACGGCGGCTACGGCTTCATGAACGAGTACCCGATCGCCCGTCTGTACGCCGACAACCGCGTCAACCGGATCTACGGCGGCACCAGCGAGATCATGAAGTCGATCATCGCGAAGGACATGGGTCTGTAAGGTCCCGGCAATTACCGGCCGCTACAACTGGAAGCCATGAACCAGGCACTTCAGGGTCTCCTCGATCTGCTCGACCTCGAGCAGATCGAGGAGAACATCTTCCGCGGCCGGTCCCGCTCCGCCGTCGTCCCCCGGGTCTTCGGGGGACAGGTGGCGGCGCAGGCGCTGGTCGCCGCAGGGCGTACGGTCCCCGCCGACCGGCACGCCCACTCCCTGCACGCGTACTTCCTGCGCATGGGCGACCCGGGCGCGCCCATCGTCTACAACGTCGAGCGGATCCGCGACGGCCGCTCCTTCACGACCCGCCGCGCGGTCGCCGTCCAGCACGGCCGGCCGATCTTCGCGCTGTCGGCGTCCTTCCAGTCGTACGAGGAGGGCCTCGACCACCAGGCCCCCATGCCGCCCGCCCCCGACCCCGAGACGGTCCCCACCGGACAGGAACGGCTGCGCGGCTACGACCATCTCGACCCCGCGATCGTCGAACGGTTCCTCGAGGCCCGCGAGGCGATCGACCTGCGGTACGTCGACGACCCGCCCTACGGCAGGTTCGGCGAGCCGCGCGAACCGCACAGCCAGGTCTGGTTCCGCACCAACGGCAAGCTCGACGGCGCCATCGACGCACCGCTGCTGCACGTCGTCCTCGCCACCTATGTCTCCGACATGACCCTCCTCGACTCCATCCTGCTCGCGCACGGGCGCGGCGGCTGGGCCGTCGGGGACGTCGTCGGGGCCTCTCTGGACCACGCGATGTGGTTCCACCGCCCGTTCCGCGCCGACGAGTGGCTGCTCTACGACCAGGAGTCGCCGTCCGCGTCCGGCGGGCGCGGCCTCGGCCAGGCCCGCATCTACACGCAGGACGGACGGCTCGCGGTCTCGGTGATCCAGGAGGGCGTGGTCCGCGTCCCCAGGGCCGACAAGCCCTAGCCTTCCTTGAGGCCGGCCTCCGCCAGCAGGTACGCGACCATCGGGTCGTAGTGGCGCGGGGTCGGCACATGGTCGTCGAGGGGGACCGCCACCTGTACGGTCCCCTCGGCCTCCGCGATGAACAGCGCCGGGTCGTTGCAGTCGGCGTACCCGACCGAGTCCACGCCGTGCTGCCCCGCGTACCCGGCCCAGCCGTGGTCGGCGACCACCAGGTCGGGCAGCGGGCGGCCCGCCCGCTCCAGCGCGGTCAGGATCGCCTTCATCGGCGCGCCCGAGTGCGTGTGCCACAGGGTCGCCCCGTGCTCCAGCACCGCCACCCCCGCGACCTGCCAGACGTACCCCTCGTCCGTCTGCAGCCCGTCCGGGATCACCACGATCTCGCAGCCGGCCGCCCGCAGCGCGGCGGAGGTCTCGTGGTGCACGTCCAGCAGACCGCCCGGGTGACCGGTCGCGAACAGCACCCGCTGCCGGTCCTCGGCGGCCTTGCGCAGCCGCGCGGCCAGCCGGTCCAGACCGTCCACGGTCAGCTCCGGGTCGATGGTGTCCTGGCCGTAGCGGTGCTCGGCGTCGTCGTTGACGCCCACCCGCTCCGCCATCACCGCGAGCACGTCCTGCTCGTCCGTCCAGCGGTCGCCGAGTTCCAGACCGAACCAGTAGCTGCGGTTGCCGTTCGCGAGCTGGCGGTAGTGGGAGAGGTTGTTCTCGCGCGGCGTGGCGACCTCACCCGCGATACGGGTTCTGACGAGGTGGTCGACGAGTTCGGCGCGGCTGGGGGTCCCGGGTATCGGCATGGTTCCCATTGTGGGGCAGCGGACTGTGGCCGTCGTCACCGTTCCGGGCGCTGGGACGTGCGTCACTGGTCGATCACGCGCAGGGCGAACCACAGCTCCGCCCGGACGTCCGGGTCGTCCAGATCCGTCCCCAGCAGGGTCGCGCAGCGGGCGATGCGCTGGCGGACCGTGTTGCGGTGCACGGAGAGGGCGACCGCGGTTCTGTCCCAGCTGCCGTGCAGGGAGAGCCAGGTGCGCAGGGTTTCCTTCAGGGCGGGGGTGCCGGTGAGGGGGGCGAGGAGGGTGCGGGCGTCCTCCGGGGGGAACAGCGAGGCGAAGGGTCTGTGGGGGGTGTGGCGGACGAGGGGGGTGCGGGTCGCTCGGGCGCGGGCCAGGGCGCGGGCCGCTTGGGCGTCGGCGGTGGCGAGGTGTTGTGCGGGTACCTCGTCGCTTACGCCGAGGGTCCAGTCGGGGTGGGGTTCCGGTGGGTGGTCGGCTGGTACGAGGATGCGTACCACGTCGGATCGGAGGTCGACCAAGGGGGAGCCGAGGGATGCGCCCAGTGTGGTGGCGGAGAGCTGGTCCGGCGGGTGCGGGTGCGTGGGGGCTTGTCGCGCCCCGCGGCGGAGCCGCATATCGACAGGGCCCCGCGCCCCTGGGTTGGGATGCTCCCCTTGGCTGGAAGGTGAGGCGTGTACTACTAGCCATCGGTCGCCCGTGTCCAGCAGAGGGGTCACCTCCTCCGGTGTCGACCCCAGGAGCAGGCGTACCAGGGCCGAGGTGCGGGCCGTTGCCGAGCCCGTCTCCTGGGTGCTCGTGAGGAGAGTCAGGAGGACCGCCGCGACGGAGGCGATGGTGTGGTCGCCCGGTTCGCGGGTCGGGGTGGCGACGGTCAGGACGAAGTCGTTGCCCAGGGCGTAGGCCGTGAGGTGGGCGCCCGTGGGGGTGGTGGCGCTGGCGGTGGTGGAGCCGCGGGCGGTGAGCTGGTGGGCGAGGGCGGACAGGGAGCCGTCGGGGTCCGCGGCCGTACCCGCCGTCGCGATCTCGGTGCCCTCCGGGCCGTACAGGACCGCCCTGCCCCGGATCCGCGCGGCCAGCCGGCGCAGGACGGACGGGACCGGGTCGGGGCGGGCGGCGGCCGCGGCGAGGCTCTGCTGGGCCTCCGTCACACGGCGCAGTTCGGCCGTCCGGGCCCGCTCCATGAGCTGCCAGACCGCGCGGGCCACGGCCGCGAACGTCGTGCGGGGCGGGACCTCGACCAGGGGGAGGCCGTGGGTGTCGCAGGCCGCGATCAGGGCGGGCGGGACGGTGTGGTGCACCGGCGCCACACCGAAGCCGAGGGCCGCGCCGCCCCCCGCCACGATCCGGGCCACGTAGTCGTCGAAGTAGGCGCCCGATCCAGCCGCCTCCGGGATGTGGACGCCTGCCGTCAGCAGCAGCTCACCGCCCAGCAGATACGGGTACGGGTCGGCCATCTCCGAGGTGTGCGCCCCGTGCAGGACCGTGCCGGGGTCGGCGGGCCCGGCGATCTGCCGCAGGGCCAGGTCCTCACGGGCCAGCAGCGCGGCCAGCGGGACCGGCGGGGTGAGGGGAAACGCGGGCTTCTCGGGCATGGTGTGCGTTCCCTCCATTTCCTGGACTCCGTATGGAGGAAACGTACGCTTCGCAGCCGCCGGCCGGCCACCTACCGTGGAGGCACCCCCCAGAAAGAAGGCCTGTGACCATGAGCGGCAACGACACGCCTCGCGGACCCGTCGACTCCTCCCGCATCCCGCGGTACGCCGGGCCCGCGACCTTCGCCCGGCTGCCCCGCCTCGACGAGGTCGGCCGGGCCGACGTGGCCGTGGTGGGTGTGCCGTTCGACTCGGGTGTCTCGTACCGGCCGGGCGCCCGCTTCGGCGGCAACGCGATCCGTGAGGCGTCCCGGCTGCTGCGCCCCTACAACCCCGCGCAGGACGCCTCCCCCTTCGCCCTCGCGCAGGTCGCGGACGCCGGCGACATCGCCGTGAACCCGTTCCACATCAACGAGGCCGTCGAGACGGTCGAGGCGGCGGCGGACGAGCTGCTCGGCACCGGCGCCCGGCTGATGACCCTGGGCGGCGACCACACCATCGCGCTGCCCCTGCTGCGGTCCGTGGCGAAGAAGCACGGCCCGGTCGCGCTGCTGCACTTCGACGCCCACCTGGACACCTGGGACACCTACTTCGGGGCCGAGTACACGCACGGCACGCCGTTCCGGCGGGCGGTGGAGGAGGGCATCCTCGACACCGAGGCCCTCTCGCACGTCGGCACCCGCGGTCCCCTGTACGGCAAGCAGGACCTCACCGACGACGAGAAGATGGGCTTCGGCATCGTCACCTCGGCGGACATCTACCGGCGCGGCGCCGACGAGGTCGCCGACCAGCTCCGGCAGCGCATCGGCGACCGGCCGCTGTACATCTCCATCGACATCGACTGCCTGGACCCGGCGCACGCGCCCGGCACCGGCACCCCCGAGGCCGGCGGCATGACCTCCCGCGAGCTCCTGGAGATCCTGCGCGGACTCGCCTCCTGCAACCTGGTCTCCGCCGATGTCGTCGAGGTGGCGCCCGCGTACGATCACGCGGAGATCACGTCGGTGGCCGCGTCCCACACGGCGTACGAACTGACGACCATCATGTCCCGGCAGATCGCGGAGGCTCGCGCGCAGTGACCCACGACCACGACCTGGTGCTCCGCCCGACCGCCGCGCAGACGGAGGCCGCGCTCAACCCGCCGCTCGGCCGCATCGGCGGAGACCTCGTCGTGGAGACCCTGGCCGCGCTCGGCGCGACCACGGTGTTCGGGCTGCCCGGCCAGCACGCGCTGGGCGTGTTCGACGCGCTGCGCCGCTCCTCCCTGCGGTATGTCGGCCTGCGGGTGGAGAACAACGCGGGCTTCGCGGCGGACGGCTACGGCAGGATCACCGGGGAGGCCGCCCCGCTGCTGCTGTCGACCGGCCCGGGCGCGCTGACCTCGCTCGCGGCGCTGCACGAGGCGGCCGCCGCCTCGGCGCCCGTGCTGGCGATCAGCAGCCAGATCCCGACGGCGGGACTGGGCGGCGGCCGTCGTGGCTATCTGCACGAACTCCCGGACCAGTCGGCGTCCTTCCGGGGCGTGGTGAAGTCGGTCCACACGGTCCGCACCGCGTCACAGATCCCCTCGGCCGTCGCGGCGGCCTGGACGTCGGCGCTGACCGCCCCGCACGGCCCGGTGTGGGTGGAGATCCCCCAGGACGTGCTGCTCGCGGAGACGGCGATCCCCGTGGTGACCGGCGTCGACGCCTTCCCCGAGGACCTGCCGCCCCGCCCCGAACTGACGGCCGTGGCGGCCGACTTGTTGTCGCGGGCCGAGCGGCCGGCGATCATCGCGGGCGGGGGAGTGGTGCGGGCGGACGCCTCCGGCAAGCTGCGGCAGCTGGCGGAGCGGCTCGCCGCCCCCGTCGTCACGACCTTCGGCGGCAAGGGCGCCTTCCCCTGGACGCACCCGCTCTCGCTCCAGTCCTGGCTGGAGGACCGGCACACCACGGACTTCCTGGAGGACGCCGACGTCCTGCTGGTGATCGGCTCGGGCCTGGGCGAACTCTCCTCGAACTACCACACCTTCAAGCCGCGCGGCCGGGTGATCCAGATCGAGGCCGACCTCGGCAAACTGGAGTCCAACCATCCGGCCCTCGGCATCCACGCCGACGCCCGCCTGGCCCTCCAGGCCCTGCTGGAGACGGTGACCCGACGCGCGGACCCGGAGGCCCCGGCGCGCGTACGGGCCCTGCTGGACCGTGTCGCGGAACGCATCGCCGCCCAGGACCTCACCCTGGAGCAGGACCTGCTGAGGTCGATCCGCAAGGCCCTCCCCGCCGACGCCCCGTCCTTCTGGGACATGACGATCCTGTCCTACTGGGCCTGGTCCGCCTTCGACCCCAAGGCCCCCAACTCCATGCACTCCGCGCAGGGCGCGGGCGGCCTCGGCTACGCCTTCCCGGCGGCCCTCGGCGCGGCCGCCGCCGACCCGACCCGCCCGGTCCTGGCGGTCTCCGGCGACGGCGGCGCCCTCTACTCGATCGCCGAACTGGCGACGGCGAAGCAGTACGACCTCCCGGTCACCTGGCTCGTCGTCGACGACGGCGGCTACGGCATCCTCCGCGAGTACATGACCGACGCGTTCGGCGCCACGACCGCGACGGAACTGACCCGCCCGGACTACGTCGCCCTCGCCGAGTCCTTCGGGGTCCCGGCACTGCTGACGTCCCCGGAAACCCTGGAACAGGACCTGGCCAAGGCCCTGTCGGCGCCGGGCCCGTCGGTGGTCGTACTCCCGGCCCTGCTGCGGATGTTCGCGCCCACGCATCTCGGCTGAGGCATCCTGGGGGGCATGGAATGGGCTGAGCTCTCGGAAGCGGACGTACCGGCCGTCGTGGACCTCGCCGTCCGCTGCGCGGCTGTGGACGGCGGACTCCCGGCCACCACCTCACCCGGTTTCCTCGGAAGGCGGTACGCCGGCGAGGGCGTGACCGCCGTCGGCGCCTTCCAGGACGGCCTGTTGACCGCCTCCGGCTCCGTCCGTGGAACGGGCGGGTCGACGGTGGTGACAGGCCAGGTGGATCCGTCCCATCGCGGCCGGGGGCACGGCACCGCGCTTCTCGACCGCCTCCTGGAGACGGCCCGGCGCCGAGCCGACGCATTCCGAGTGGAGACGGAGTCCCTGACACCCGAAGCCGACGTCCTGTTCACCTCACGGGGCCTCCACCGGACGTTCGCGGAGGACGTCATGCGCCGCGACCTGCGAGCCCCCTTCCCCGAGGCGGTGTTTCCGGCCGGGGTCGAGGTCGAGGAGTGGAACGACACGAACCGGGTGGACTTCTTCGAGGCCTACGCCTCGTCGTTCGCCGACCGACCCGGCTTTCCCGGCTGGTCCCAGGACCACTGGATCGACTGGACGGCGGGAGACGACGACTTCCGCCCTCCGTACTCCCTACTGGCCCGCTCCGCCGACGGCTCCGCACTCGGCTTCGTCACCTGCGCGCGGGACTTCCTGATCCAGGTGGGCACGGTTCCGCCCTGGCGCCACCGTGGCCTCGGCCGCGCGCTCGCGGTCACCGCCCTGACCCGTATGCGGGACACCGGCGAGCCCGAGGTCTTCCTCGACGTCAACCTGAACAATCCCGCGTCCGCCACCCTCTTCCGGCGCCTCGGCTTCACACCCGTCGCCCGAAGGGCCCGCTACGAACTCCGCCGGGACGTCGGCTGACGTCCCGGCGGACCCACGCGTCAGCAGGCCCCCGCGCCCACCCCGTCGATACGGCCGCCGAAGTCGCCCTGGTAGCGGGAGCGCCAGTCGCCGTTGAAGACGTCGCGCTTCTCGACCGGGCCCCAGTTGATGAAACAGGCGCGGGTGGAGGCCACGAACGAGCCGACGTGGTCGTGGAGGGACGGGGGCATGTCGCGGTAGCCGCTGCGGGACGTCCACTCCCAGCTGCTGCCGCTGAAGTTCTCGCCGCTGTAGAAGCAGACCGAGCCGTCGGAGCAGGTCGGGACGGCCGCCGCGGTGGCGGTCTGGGCGGGCAGGGCGAGCGCGGTCAGGGCGAGTGCGGCCGCTAGGGACCAAGTGCGAAGCGTCATGATCTCCATGCTCGCGGCCCGCCCCGCGACATGCCCGACCGGAAGATCCACATCACCGGTGTGAGGTAACTAGTCGTATCAGCGGTCGTATCAGCGGTCGTATCAGCTGAACCAGAAGAAGATCGTGTCGTCCCTGCGCCCCAGCCGCCGTGCCGTCTCCCACTCCTCCGCCTCGAACCGCATCAGGTCGGCCAACCTCCCCGCCGTCTCCGTGAACTCGCGGTCCAGCCGGTTCAGCACCCTCTCGTACGCCTCCGCCAGCAGCGCCGCCCGCTGGGCCGGCAGCACCCCGATCTGCGGGATCGCGTCACCGGGGTGCGGCAGCCGCAGCGGCGGTCCGCTGAAGAGGTAGGTCGCGGGCAGGACCTCCGAGGGGACGCCGTGCCGCGCGAGTTCGGTGTCCAGCGCGTAGAACCAGGACGGCCGGTGCCACACCCCGAGGTCGGTGGTGTCGGAGAAGTGCGGGGCCACGGCCTCCCGGAAGGCGTACGTGTACGCCGGGCAGAGCTCCGCGCCGGGCGGGCCGCCCTCGACGAGTTCCTCCAGCGCCCGGACGACCGACACCCGCAGGTCGACGCCCTCCTCCCGCAGCCGTGCGTCGGTCTTCTCGCACCGCTCGCGCACGATGGCGAGCATCCGCTCCTGCTCCTGTGTCCGCTCCACCGCGGTGAGCAGCCGGATCACGCCTCGCATGTCACCGGTGCTCATCTCCAGGCAGTAGCCCACTGGTTCGTCCTCCCCGCTCCCACGCCGGCCCTGGCGATCATCATGACCATGATCCACCAAGTCGCCCATGACACAGGGCCCTCCCGGGAACACTCCGGGAGGGCCCTGTGGTGGGGCTATGGGGTGGGGCTATGGGCCGCCGTGTCCTACCAGATCGCCTCGACCCACTCCGGGTGGTCGATGAACGGGTTGCGGTTGTGCTGGTAGGTGTCGTAGATGACCTGGTTGCGGCGCTCCTCGAAGGCGCTCGGCGGGTCCGCCTCGTTCCAGGCCTTGAGGACCGAGAGCTTGCCCATGTAGGGGTTGGAGCCGTTGTTGACGTTCTCGTTGGGCTCCAGGTCGGCGAAGCCGTCGCCGCCGTCGTAACGGACCGCCATGTAGAGGATCATGCGGGCCACGTCGCCGCGGTCCGCCGCGCGCGGTGCGAAGGAGTCGGAGTCGACGGTGCTGCCGCCGCCGTTGGTGACCGCGCTGCCGCCGTTGTCGAAGTCCAGGTTGCCGCGCGTGCTGTTGACCTGGACGTCGCAGGCGCGCAGGTGGTGCAGGTCGGTGCCGGGGCCGATCGCCTCGCCGAAGTCGCCGTGGGACTTGGCCCAGGTGTGCTCGCGGTTCCAGTCGCCGACGTCGCCTCCGTTGAGGGACTTGCTGCGCGAGACACCGCTGTACAGCAGGAGCACGTTGCTGGTGTTGTTCGGGTCCTGGTCGGTGACCTTCAGCGCGTCCCAGACCGCGGAGTACGAGATCTTCGAGACGTTGGCGCTGATGATCGTGTGGAGGGACGACTTCAGGCTCGTACCCGTCTTGCCGACCGCGTTCTTGTAGTACGTCGAGTCGTACGCCGTCGTCGTCGCCGCGGCGGGGGTCGCGGTGAGCGCGGGCGCGGTGAGGCCGACCAGGACGGCAGCGGTGGCAAGCGCCACCGACTTCCCTCGGCGGATGCGTGTCGCCAGCATGTGGGGTGTCCGATCTACGCGGGTTGATTGGAGGCGGCAATCGGGAGCGTGACATGCACATGCGGCCATGTAAATGGACCGTGCGTGTCCATTCGGTGACCGGAAACGGCAAAACGCCCCTTGTCTACGCGAGTTGACCGTGTGTGAACATACGAAAACGGCCCCTGACGGGATGTCAGGGGCCGTTGGTGCCGTACCGGTCGGCTCAGGCCGACTCAGGCCGGCTCAGGTCAGCTCACGTCGGACGGATCCAGCCGGTAGATCGAGGAGCTGGACGAGCTCGACGAGTCGGAAGAGCTCGACGACGAGTCGGAGCTGTACTCGCTCTCCTTCACCGCCGTCCCGTGCTGCTGCACCCAGGTGGTCAGCTCCTGGTTCTGGCTGTTGTTGCCGCCCATCCCCATGCCGCCGCCGAGCTGGATGTAGTGCAGCTCGCCCTTCTTCACCAGCTCCTTGAGCCTGGCCAGGGTCATCGCGTTGTCCGAGCCGGTGAAGCCGAACATCGAGATGACGGGCTTGCCGGTGCTCAGGATCATCTGGCCCGCGCTCTGCGAGTTGGACACCGCGATCAGCCAGGTGGCGCCGTCCTGGTGCTTCTCCAGGTACGAGATGAGCTCGCTGTCGGCGCCGCCCATGCCGCCACCGCCCATACCGCCGCCGCCACCCATGCCCCCGCCACCGGGGCCACCGCTGCTGCCGCCGGGCGCGCCGCCCGAAGCGGAGCCGTTCTCGCCGCCGGCCTGGCCGCCGCCGGGGAACTCCCCGTTCATACCGCCCTGTTGGCCGCCCTGGCCCCCGCCCGGCGCACCGCTGGGAGCGCCGCCGCCCTGGGGAAGCTCGCCGTTGCCGCCGCCGGGGAACTCGCCGCTCGCCTGGCCGCCGCCCTGCTGGCTACCGCCCTGCTGGCTACCGCCCTGCTGGGTGCCGCCGGGCGTCTGCCCGCCGGGACCCCCGGTGCCGCCCCCGTTGCCGCCGCCGAAGCCGCCCCGGCCGCCACCGCCGCCGGGACCGCCCATGCCGCCCCCGGTGGAGGGGCCCGCGGTCGGGTTGGTGCCGCCCATCATGCCGCTGGAGCTGCCGAAGGCCGGCGAGGCCGCGTACGCCGTGGGACCGGCGAGGGCCGCCACGACCGCCGCGGCGACGGACGCGCCGAGCAGCCTGAGCCGGGTGCCGGAGCTCGCGGAGCGCAGCACGGCCAGACCCACGATCGCGAGGACCATGACCGCACCGACGACCGGCCACAGCCAGGTGTTCCAGCCGGTGGCCCGGCGCAGCAGCACGATCGCCCAGATGCCGGTCACGGCCAGCCCCGCGGGCAGCACCCACGACCAGCGGACGTCACCGCCGCGGAAGGCGCGCCACAGCATGACCCCGCCGCCCCCGGTGAGCGCCGCGATGCCCGGGGCGAGCGCGGTCGTGTAGTAGGGGTGCATGGTGCCCTCGGCGAGGGCGAAGGTGAAGTAGTGCAGCATGGTCCAGCCGCCCCACAGGACGAGCGCGGCCCGCGTGAGGTCGGTGCGCGGGGTGCGCCCGCACAGCACGAGCCCGGCCACGAGAGCGATGCCCGAGAAGGGGATCAGCCAGGAGATCTGCCCGCCGAGGACGTCGTTGAACATCCGCCCGATGCCCGCGGTTCCGGCGAAGGTGCCGCCTCCACCGCCGCCGCCGCCGCCGTTGCCCTCGCCGCCGAGGACGCGGCCCAGGCCGTTGTAGCCCATGATCAGGTCCCAGGCGCTGCCGTCGGTCGAACCACCGATGTACGGCCGGTCGTCGGCGGGGACGAGGGACACGGCGGTCGCCCACCAGAAGCTGGAGACGGCGAGCGCCACGGCCGCGAGGGCCAGGTTGACGGCCTTCTTCTTCCAGCCCGCCTTCGAGGCGTACACGTACACGGCGAAGACGGCCGGCAGGGCGATGTAGCCCTGGAGCATCTTGGTGTTGAAGGCGAGCCCGAAGCACACCGCCGAGCCGATCAGCGGCAGCAGCTTCTCGTCGCGCGTGGCGCGCAGCCCGAGGGCCGCGCCCGCCACCATCAGCAGCACCAGGATGGTGTCGGGGTTGTTGTCGCGGTTGATGGCGACCGTGATGGGCGTCAGCGCGAGCACGAGGGCGGCGACGGTGGCCGCGGCATGCCCGAACACCCGCTTCACGGAGGAGTGCAGGATCCAGATCGTGCCCAGCGCCGCGCCGATCTCCGGCGCCATCATCTGCCAGGTGCCGAAACCGAAGATCCGGCAGGACAGGCCCATCACCATGAGCGCGAACGGCGGCTTGTCGACCGTGATGAAGTTCCCGGCGTCGAGCGAGCCGAAGAACCACGCCTCCCAGCTCTTCGTACCGCTGTAGACGGCGGCGCTGTAGAAGCTGTTGAGGCTGTTGCCCGACAGGTTCCAGCCGTAGAGCACCGCCGCCAGGACGAGGATCGCGATCAGCGCGGGCAGGGACCAGCGTGGCGCCTTGTCCGGTGGGGGCGCCGCGGGGGCCGTCTCGGACGGCGTCGGCGGCGGCCAGTCGGGGGACACGGTCTCGTGCGGGGGGAGTGGATCGGTGGCAGATGTCACCCTTCGCATGCTGTACGTCGGTTGTGGGCGGCCGCTGTGCCGGACCTGGCCGCAGCCTGTGAAGACACACAGGACCCGGTAACGGGTTGTCCACGCTTTGCCCAATCCCGGCGACTCGTACAACCATTCGCCCGAACTGGTGAGTCAACTGGGCATGACTCACCGGACTCCCAGAAGCAGAAGGGTGCTGGCAGCCACCGCCCTCGGTACCGGCGTCCTCATCACCGGCGTGGCCACCGCCGCGCCCGCCACGGCCGTCACACCCACCGTCAGCTGCACGTCCAGCAAGGCGGCCCTCGCCAGCAAACTGAAGAGGGACATCACGGCCGCCCTCGCCAACCGCAAGGGCACCATCGCGGTCGGGCTCTACGACCGTTTCACCAAGACGACCTGCACCCTGCGGGCCTCCACCGCCTACGACTCCGCCAGTGTCGTCAAGGTGACCGTCCTCGCCACCCTGCTGTGGGACGCGCAGAAGACGAACCGCGCGCTCACCAGCACCGAGAAGTCGCTCGCCACCAAGATGATCACCCAGTCGGACAACACCTCCACCTCCACCCTGTGGCGGCAGCTCGGCATGACGAAGATCAAGGGTTTCCTGGCCGCCGCCGGGATGACCCAGACCAAGCCGGGCGCGAACGGCTACTGGGGCCTGACCCAGATCACGGTGACCGACGAGCAGAAGCTGCTCAAGCTGATCACCGCCTCGAACTCGGTCCTCACCACCGCCTCGCGCAACTACATCAGCACGCTGATGGGCAAGGTCATCTCCTCGCAGCGCTGGGGCACCCCCTACGGCCGCCCCGCGGGCGTCACCTGGCACGTCAAGAACGGCTGGCTCTCCCGGGCCACGCACGGCTGGCGCGTCCACAGCGTCGGCACCTTCAAGGGCGGCGGCCACGACTACATGATCACCGTCCTCACCCACGGCAACAGCACGATGAACTACGGCATCACGACCATCCAGGGCGTCGCCAAGGTCATCCACAAGGACCTCGCCGCGTCCTAGAGGTGACCTGGACCAGCTCTTCAACGGCTCGCCCCCCGCACGTCACCGACCCGTCCTACGGTGACGTCCATGCGCCTGCGAACCGTACTCGCCACCTTCACCGCCGGCCTGGCGGCGGCCGCCACCCTCACCGCCGCCGGGCCCGCGCATGCCAACGCCCCGGCCGCCCACGCCTGTTCGCCCACGGTCTCCCTCGACCGCTTCTCCGACGCCCTCGACAAGACGACGTACGACGGCACCTTCGTCGGGAACTTCTCCGCCCTTGCGCCGGACCGGGACGGCTCCCTCGTCGCCCTCTCCGACCGTTCCACCCTCTTCGACCTGGACGCCCGCACCCTCGCCCCGAAGAAGGCGGTCCCGCTCGCCGACGAGAACGGCGCCGCGCTCGACTCCGAGGGCCTGGTGATCGACCGGGACGGCACCCGGCTGATCACCTCCGAGACCGAGCCGTCCATCCGCCGCTACCGCGCCGACGGCAAGATCCTCGACCGCCTCCCGGTCCCCGCCTCCCTCCTCGTCGCCCCGGCCGGCCGCGCCACCACCAACCAGACCTTCGAGGGCCTGACGCTCCTCCCCGGCGGCCGTACCCTCCTCGCCTCGATGGAGTACGCGATCGCCGGTGACACCGCCGGGACCGTCCGCTTCCAGACCTGGCGGCGCACCAAGGGCGACCACTTCGCATGGTCGGCGCAGTACGCCTACCGCACCGACGCGCCCTTCCTCGGCGTCCCCGAGATCCAGGCCCTCCGCGACGGCCGCCTCCTCGTCCTCGAACGCGGCTTCACCTCCGGCGTCGGCAACACGGTCCGCCTCTACCTGGCCGACCCCCGCCACGCCACCGACACGAGCGCCGTCGACACCCTCACCGGACAGCAGGACGTCCGCCTGATCAAGAAGACCCTCCTCGCCGACCTCGTGACCTGCCCGTCACTGGGAGCAACCGCCAGACAGCCCCAGCCGAACCCCCTCCTGGACAACATCGAGGGCATGGTCGTCACGGGCCGCGCGAAGGGCGCGTACAAGGTCCTCCTGGTCAGCGACGACAACCAGAACACCGCTCAGACGACCCGGTTCTATTACTTGCGGGTAAGGGTCTGACACCGTTCGGGCAGCGCACGTAAGGGGCGCGGGGAACTGCGCGACCAGCCACGACGGCGCCGCACCCGCCACAGGACCGCACCCCCCAATTGTTAAGGCGGGATGAAATCCCGCCCCGCCGACGTTGGTGTCTTCCGGCAGAACAGGACGAACGGAGGGCACCAGCGTGACACCGCAGCGGGGCTGGGCACGGCGACTGGCGGGGTACGCCTGGAGATACCCCCAGGACGTAGTCCTGGCCCTCGGCTCCTCCCTCGCCGGCATGGCGGTGATGGCCCTCGTCCCCCTGGCCACCAAGGTGATCATCGACGACGTCATCGGTGCCCACACCCGCGACATGGCCCCCTGGGCGGGCCTGCTGATCGTCGCCGCCCTGCTCGTCTACGCCTCCACCTACGTCCGCCGCTACTACGGCGGCCGCCTCGCCCTCGACGTCCAGCACGACCTCCGCACGGAGATGTTCGAGACGATCACCCGCCTCGACGGCCGCCGTCAGGACGAGCTGTCGACCGGCCAGGTCGTCGGCCGGGCCACCAGCGACCTCCAGCTGATCCAGGGCCTGCTGTTCATGCTCCCGATGACCATCGGGAACCTCGCCCTCTTCGTGATCTCCCTCGTGGTGATGGCCTGGCTGTCCCTGCCCCTGACCCTGGTCGCCCTCGCGGTCGCCCCGGCCCTGTGGTGGATCGCCAAGCGCAGCCGCAGCCGCCTCCACCCCGCCACCTGGTACGCCCAGGCGCAGGCGGCGGCCGTCGCGGGCGTGGTCGACGGGGCCGTCAGCGGCGTACGCGTGGTGAAGGGCTTCGGGCAGGAGGAGCAGGAGACCGGCAAGCTCCGCGAGGTCGGCCGCCGGCTGTTCGCGGGACGTCTGCGCACCATCCGGCTGAACTCGCGTTACACCCCCGCCCTCCAGGCCGTCCCCGCCCTCGGCCAGGTCGCGATGCTGGCGCTCGGCGGCTGGCTCGCCGTACGCGGTCACATCACGCTCGGCACGTTCGTCGCGTTCTCCACCTACCTCGCCCAGCTGGTCGGCCCGGTCCGCATGCTGGCGATGGTCCTCACGGTCGGCCAGCAGGCCCGCGCCGGCACCGAGCGCGTCCTGGAGCTGATCGACACCGAGCCGTCGATGACGGACGGCACCAAGGAACTGCCCGCCGACGCGCCCGCGACCGTAGAGTTCGACGACGTCTCCTTCGGCTACGACGCCGACCACCCCGTCCTCGACGGGCTCAGCTTCGAGATCCGCCCGGGGGAGACCCTCGCGGTCGTCGGCTCCTCCGGCTCCGGCAAGTCGACGGTCTCCCTGCTCCTCCCGCGCTTCTACGACGTGACGCGCGGTGCCGTCCTGATCGGCGGCCACGACGTCCGCGAGCTGACCCAGGACTCCCTGCGGGCCGCGATCGGCCTGGTCCCGGAGGACTCCTTCCTCTTCTCCGACACGGTCCGCGCCAACATCGCGTACGGCCGCCCCGACGCGACGGACGAGCAGATCGAGACCGCCGCCCGCGCCGCCCAGGCCGACCGTTTCATCGCCGAGCTGCCGGCCGGCTACGACACCACGGTCGGCGAGCACGGGCTGACCCTCTCCGGCGGCCAGCGCCAGCGTGTCGCCCTCGCCCGCGCGATCCTCACCGACCCCCGGCTGCTGGTCCTCGACGACGCGACCTCGGCGGTGGACGCGGCCGTGGAGCACGAGATCCACGAGGCGCTCAAGCAGGTCATGGAGGGCCGCACCACCCTCCTGATAGCCCACCGCCGCTCCACCCTCAACCTCGCCGACCGCATCGCCGTCCTCGACGCGGGCCGGCTCGCCGACCTCGGCACCCACGAGGAGCTCCAGGAGCGCTCGGCGCTCTACCGGCGTCTGCTCACCGACCCGGACGAGCTGGGCGGCGTCTCGCCCGGCCACACCCAGCGGGTGGAGACCGCCGAGGACACCTCCGTACGGGACGAGCTGGACGCCGAGTTCGACGCCGAGCGCGGGGTCACGCCCCGCTTGTGGACCGGCGACCGGGAGCCCAAGGACACCGCGCTGGCGGGCATGCCGGCCACGCCCGAGCTGCTCGCCCAGGTGGAGGCGCTGCCGCCCGCCGTCGACACCCCGGACGTGGACGAGTCCCGCGCGGTCACCGCCGAGGAGTCGTACGGCCTGCGCCGGCTGCTGCGCGGCTTCGGCGCCCCGCTGCTGATCAGCCTCGGTCTGGTGGCCGTGGACGCCGGGATGGGCCTGCTGCTGCCGATCATGATCCGGCACGGCATCGACGACGGCGTCAGCCGGCTCGCGCTCGGCGCGGTCTGGACGGCGTCGCTGCTCGCCCTGCTCGCGGTGGCCGTGCAGTGGGCGGCCCAGACCGGCGAGACCCGGATGACCGGCCGCACCGGCGAACGCGTCCTCTACAGCCTCCGGCTGAAGATCTTCGCCCAGCTCCAGCGCCTCGGGCTCGACTACTACGAGCGCGAGCTGACCGGCCGGATCATGACGAGGATGACCACGGACGTCGACGCCCTCTCCACCTTCCTGCAGACCGGCCTGGTCACGGCCTTCGTCTCGGTCGTCACCTTCTTCGGGATCATGGTCGCCCTGCTGGTGATCGACCTTCAGCTGGCCCTGATCGTCTTCGCGACGCTGCCGCCGCTGATCGTCGCCACGTACTTCTTCCGCAAGGCGAGCGTGAAGGCGTACGAACTGGCTCGTGAGCGGGTGTCGGTCGTCAACGCCGACCTCCAGGAGTCGGTGTCCGGGCTGCGGATCGTGCAGGCCTTCCGGCGCGAGGGCGACGGCGGCCGGCGCTTCGCGGAACGCAGCGACAGCTACCGTCAGGCCCGGATCCGGGGCCAGTGGCTGATATCGATCTACTTCCCCTTCGTACAGCTGCTGTCGTCGGCGGCCGCCGCGGCCGTGCTGATCGCGGGCGCGGGCCGGGTGGACGCGGCGACGCTGACGACCGGCGCCCTGGTCGCGTACCTGCTCTACATCGACCTGTTCTTCGCCCCGGTGCAGCAGCTGTCCCAGGTCTTCGACGGCTACCAGCAGGCGACCGTGTCGCTGGGCCGTATCCAGGAGCTGCTGCGGGAGCCGACCTCCACGAAGTCGGCCGACGAGCCGCTGGACGTCCCCACCCTGCGCGGCGAGATCGCCTTCGAGGACGTGCGCTTCGCGTACGGCGCGGAGGAGGAGGCGCTCGGCGGCATCGACCTGCGCGTCCCCGCCGGACAGACCGTCGCCTTCGTCGGCGAGACCGGCGCCGGGAAGTCGACCCTGGTCAAGCTGGTGGCCCGGTTCTACGACCCGACGTCGGGCCGGGTGACGGTCGACGGCACGGATCTGCGCACGCTCGACATCACCTCGTACCGCCACCGTCTGGGGGTCGTCCCGCAGGAGGCGTACCTCTTCCCCGGCACCGTCCGCGACGCGATCGCCTACGGCCGCCCGGACGCCACGGACGCCGAGGTGGAGGCCGCCGCGCGGGCGGTCGGCGCCCACGAGATGATCGCGACCCTCGACGGCGGCTATCTGCACGAGGTCGCCGAACGCGGCCGCAACCTCTCCGCCGGCCAGCGCCAGCTGATCGCCCTCGCCCGCGCGGAGCTCGTCGACCCCGACATCCTGCTCCTCGACGAGGCCACCGCCGCCCTGGACCTCGCCACGGAAGCCCAGGTCAACCAGGCCACCGACCGCCTGGTGGGCCGTCGTACGACACTCGTCGTCGCCCACCGCCTGACCACGGCGGCCCGCGCGGACCGGGTGGTCGTCATGGACCACGGGCGGGTCGTCGAGGACGGCACCCACGACGAGCTCCTCGCCCTCGACGGACGCTACGCCCGCCTCTGGCGGACCTTCGTCGGCGCGGCCGAACCGGAGGAGCCCGTCGGCGCGTCCCGCTGACGTCCGTGCAACCTCCGGCGGGTCTCGGGCGTCCGTACATCAGTACGGCAAGCGCGTGTGCGACACGTGTGTGTACGGCATCGCGTACGGCGAACGTGGGAGGGGTCGGGGAACCGTGGGCAGAGACGCGCGGGGTGGGCCGGGCAAACCGGGGGCGCTGAGGCGACGGCTGGCGGTCGGGACGGCCCTGCTGACCGCCGCCGGGGTGCTGGCGCTCGCGGCGCCGGGCGAGGCCGGGGCCGCGTCCGCGCACTGCGAGGGACGCAAGGTGAGGACCCTGACCTTCACCACCGGCTATGTGAACGTCTACAAGCGCAACGGCACCGTCTGCGCCATGACCTTCCAGAAGAACCCCGGCACGGACCGGCGCATGACGGTCAGTGTCCAGGCGCGCGGCCTGGTCCCGGTGCCCGCCGCAGGGGTGCGCCCCCGCAGCATCGGACCGGTGCAGACCCACGCGGGACACCGCTGCGTACGGGTGAAGGGCTCCGTCGGCACCGGCTCGGTCAGCACCGGCTGGATCCTCTGCTGACCCCTCACGCCCGCGCCTGAGCCACCAACGCCCCCTGGTGCGACGGGTGTTGACCCGGATACCTTCCGGTTCACATCTGTCTCACAGGGAAGGGTGCACGCGCATGCGCAAGGCGCTCAGATGGCTGCTGGCGCTCACCGTGCTCATAGGCACGCTGAGTACGGCGGGCGCGGCCACCGCCGCCGAACCGGAGCCGACGGACATCAAGGACCGGCTTCTCTCCGTCCCGGGCATGAGTCTGGTCCAGGAGAAGCCGTACCCCGGCTACCGCTACTTCGTCCTGAACTACACCCAGCCGGTCGACCACCGGCACCCGTCCGCCGGCACCTTCCAGCAGCGGATCACCGTGCTGCACAAGGACGTCAGCCGCCCCACGGTCTTCTACACCGGCGGCTACAACGTCTCCACCACCCCCAGCCGCCGTGAGCCGACCCAGATCGTCGACGGCAACCAGGTCTCCATGGAGTACCGCTTCTTCACTCCCTCCCGCCCCGACCCGGCCGACTGGTCCAAGCTGGACATCTGGCAGGCGGCGAGCGACCAGCACCGCATCTTCACGGCGCTGAAGAAGATCTACTCCAAGAACTGGATCTCCACGGGCGGCTCCAAGGGCGGGATGACCGCGACCTACTACGAGCGCTTCTACCCCCGCGACATGGACGGCGTGGTGGCCTACGTCGCCCCCAACGACGTCGTCAACGACGAGGACTCCGCCTACGACCGCTTCTTCGCCACCGTCGGCACCAAGGAGTGCCGCGACCGCCTGAACGCGGTACAGCGCGAGGCCCTCGTGCGCCGTGCGCCGCTGGAGAAGAAGTACGAGGCCTACGCGGCGGAGAACGGCTACACCTTCACCACCATCGGCAGCCTGGACCGCGCCTACGAGGCCGTCGTCCTCGACTACGTCTGGGGCTTCTGGCAGTACAGCCTGCTCTCGGACTGCGACACGATCCCGGCGAACGCGGCCACCGCCACCGACGACGAGATCTGGACGTCGGTCGACACGATCTCCGGCTTCTCGTTCTACACGGACCAGGGCCTCGAGCCGTACACCCCGTACTACTACCAGGCGGGCACCCAACTCGGCGCGCCCACCATCCGCTTCCCGCACATCGAGAAGAAGTACATCCGCTACGGCTACCAGCCCCCGCGCAACTTCGTCCCGCGCGACATCAAGATGCGCTTCCAGCCCCGGGCCATGCACGACGTCGACACCTGGGTGAAGCACCACGCCCACCACATGCTCTTCGTCTACGGCCAGAACGACCCGTGGGGCGCGGAACGCTTCCGCCTGGGCCAGGGCGCCCGCGACTCCTACGTCTTCACGGCCCCCGGCCTCAACCACGGCGCGAACGTGGCAGGCCTGACCACCGACGAGAAGACCCTCGCCACGGCCCGGATCCTGGACTGGGCGGGCGTCTCGTCCACCGCGGTGGCCCAGGCGAAGCCCCTGGCGAAGTTCGACTCGAAGCTGGACGTCCGCGACGTGGAGCGAGAGCCGGCGCTGCGGCCGTAACGGCTGTTCGAGAGGTGACCGACGGCGGGGCGGAGCGGATCCGTCCCCGCCGTCCTTCATCCGCTCGGGCAGACAGGGCCGACCGATGTGTCGGGGAGGTAGGCCGCGCGTTCGTCGGCCGTGAGGTCGCGGTGGACGAACCGGCAGATCTGCTCGACGGCTTCGGCGGGCTTCAGGGAGGTGGTGATGTTCCAGAGCTGGACGGTCGTGCCGGCAGTGGCGAGAGTACGGCCGTCGGGGCTGAACGCCAGCGACACCACGTCGGCGGCTGCCACGGGCAAGGTGTGGCCCTTGGCCCGGTCGGTGTCCCACAACTGCACCGTCTCAAAGCCGACCGTGGCGAGGGTGTGGCCGTTGGGGGCGTATGCCAGTGCGTAAAGCCCACTGGTGTCCGCGTTGAAGGCGCGGCGAAGTCTGCCGGTGGCCGCGTCCAAGAGCTGGACGACTCCGTTGTTTCCGGCGATGGCGAGGGTACGACCGTCAGGAGGGCTGAAGGCCAGCTCTCTCACCCCACTGGCGGGTCCGCTGACCATGGCGCGGGCCATGCGACGAGGGACGTCCCAGAACCACACGGCGGATTCGGTGCCGCCCGACGCGAGGGTGCGGCTGTCAGGGCTGAACGCGAGGGACCCCACGTCGGCGTTGTGCTTGGTGAGGACAGCGCGGCGCGCGCCGGAGACCGCGTCCCACAGGCGAACACTGTGGTCCTCCCCGCCGGACGCAAGGGTATGGCCGTCGGGGCTGAACGCCACCGCATACACCCGTTTCGTATGTCCAGTCAGCCTGGCTCGCGCTTTTCCCGTGGCTGTGTCCCACAAACGGACGGTGCGGTCATCACTGGCGGTGGCGAGGGTGCGGCCGTCCGGGCTGAAGGCCACGGCGTTCACCTCGCCGGTGTGGCCGGTGAGCTTGTAACGGGTCTTGCGGGTCGCCATGTCCCACAGACGCGCCGTGTTGTCGGCACTGGCGGTGGCGATGATGCGGCCGTTGGGGCTGAACCGCACCGAGTACAGCCCTTTGGTGTGCCCACTGAGTGTGGAGCGGCTGGTTCCGGCGGTCGCGTCCCACAGACGTACCGTCCTGTCGCTGCCCGCGGTGGCGAGGACGCGCCCGTTCGGACTGAACGCCGCGCCCAGCACGGTGCTGGAATGTCCGGCAAGGGTCGCGCGCGAAGATCCGGTGGCGGCGTCGCGCAACTGCACGGCCCCGTCGCCCGTGGCGCAGGTGGTGCCGTCCGGGCTGTAGACCAGCCAGGACACCCACTCGTCGAATGTCGTACGGACTTTGCCCGTGGTCGCGTCCCTCAACTGAGCGGTGCCGTCGGCGGTCGCCGTGGCGAGCGTGCGGCCGTCCCGGCTGAATGCCAGGGACACGACATCGTCCGAGAATCCGGTGAGTCCCATGCCGGGATTTCCCGTTCGCGGGTCCCACAGTCGCGCCGTCCTGCCGGCGCCGACCGTGGCGAGGGTGCGGCCGTCGCTGCTGAAGGCGACCAGACGCCTCGCGCCTGCCAGTGTCCTTCGGGTGTCTCCCGTGGCCGGGTCCAGCAGGTGCACGCCCCCGGAGTCGCCGACCGCCAGCGTGCTGCCGTCCGGGCTGTAGGCCAGCGACATCACGTTGCCCAGGTGCTCCTTGAGTTCGACGCGGGTTGTGCGCGTCGGCAGGTCCCACAGACGTACGGTCTTGTCCGCTCCGCCGGTGGCCAGGGTGCGGCCGTCCCTGCTGAAGGCCACGGCCGTCACCGCACCGGTGTGTCCCCTGAGTACGTGCAGGGGCTTCGCGGACTTCGGGTCCCAGAGCCGTACCGTCCCGTCCGCTCCGGCGGAGGCCAGCGTGGTGCCGTCCGGGCTGAAGGCCACGGCGTCCACTTCGCTCGAGTGCCCGGTCAGGCGGCGGTGCTTCGGCAGCGCCGCGGCGGCGCGCAGACTCTCGACAGCCTCGGAGGTGTGGTCGGTGCGGTACGCCTGCACGGCCAACAGCGAGGCCAGGTCGGGATTCGTGGAGCTGAGTTCGCTGGAATCGGCGGCAAGCTGCCGGGACCGTGCGGCCTGCCGCTCCGCGACGACCGTCCGCCATTGCCAGATCGCCCCGCCCACCGCCACCAACGCCAGCACCAGCAGCCCCGCCAGAACGGCGACCACGCGCCTGGTGCGCCGGATCGCCGCCCGCTGCTTCGCCCGGCTCGCCTCGAGGTACGCGCCGATCTCCGCCGGAAGCCTCCGCTTCCGCGACCACTCCAGACCTTCCGCCAGCGCGGTGCCGGCCAGCAGATCGCCCGGGTCCGTCTCGCTCGCCCAGTGGCCTTGTCGCTCACGTGTACGGTCCAACCACTCCTGGAAACGGTGGTCCTGCTCGACCCACTCCCGCAACGCGCCCCAGTCGCGGATGAGCGCCTCGTGAATCAGCTCGGCCACCGGTTCGCCGGGCGGCGCGTCGGGGTGCTGCGGGGGCCGAAGCGTCTGTGTGGTGATGATGCGACGGCGGGTGAGAGCGGCGATGACGGCATCCACCGCGGCCCTCTCCCCAGGGGACGACCGGCTCGGATCCGCCGCCAGGTCACGCAGTTCGTCGAGGGGAACCTGATTGCGGACGGCTGTGACGTTGTGCCGGGGGTCGGCGGGGTGCACCAGGGACGTCAGCGCACGCTGAGCGATGACCCGCTGCTCGGGCTCCAGCTCGTGCAGGGCACTCTCGCACCAGGTCGTCACGCTTCCGCTGACCGCCCCGATGCGCCGGTACGCCTCATGGGTGAGGAATCCGTCCTTCCGTCGGAGCCACAGCTGGCTGAGCGTCATCTCCAGCAGCGGCAGCACGGTGACCGGCGCCTGGCGGGTGAGGGACGCCTCCGGCGTGATGTCCAGGACGTCGCTGATGATCTGCTCGGGCAGCCCGGGCTGGAAGCGGAGACCCACGTCCAGGGCGGGCAGGACGATGATGTCGTGCAGATCCTGTTGGCTCAGGGTGCCCGGCACATTGAGCAGTCCGGGCATCGCCGCCTCCAGCAACCTCGGTGCCAGCGCGGCCAGTTGCGGATAGAAGTCGTCCCGCATGATCAGAATCACGGTGATCTTGGTGTAGGCGTCGGCTGCCGTGGTGACTTCGTCGATGAGGGCGAGCAGCTCCCTCAGCCGCCCGTTCGTCGTCTGCACCAGGAGCTCCTCGAACTGGTCGACGACCAGCAGGACGCGCTGGACCGCACGATCAGCCGCCAGCCTCCGGTTGACCGCCGCGACGATGCCGTCACTGCTCGCACCCGGCAATCCCGCCCGTTCGATCTCGGCGAGCATGTCCTGCCGGGGCCGCGCCAGCACAGCCAGCCATCGATCGCTCCCCGGTACCTCGCCCCGCGCCAACGCCCGCAACACACCCGCCTGGATCAGTGACGACTTGCCCGATCCGGACGGGCCCAGCAGCAGCGTCAGCCGTCGCTGCCGGCCCAGGTTCGCCACGACCTGGCGCACCGCCTCGGCCCGGCCCTGGAACCACCGCGCGTGCTCCGCCGTGAACGGCTCCAGCCCCCGGTACGGGCACACCTCGCGTTCCGCCAGTTCCGGCAGGATCTCGCGCAGGACCTGCGTCGGAGTCACGTACGCGACGCCCTGCCCCCGCTCGAACTCGTCCGGCGCCGCGATCTCCGTGAGCATGCCGATGACGAGGCCCGTCACCTCGTCGAGGACGGGCCCGCCGCTGAAACCGGTGGTGAGGTCGTTCGCGGCGGTCAGTTGCAGATGAGCGCTCCTGCCGTCCACACCGGGCAGCAGATCGCCGGCCACGCCGAAACCGAAGTGCCCCTCGGGTGGGGCCTGGGCGGGGAAGCCGAAGGAGCGGACCTGGTGGCCGCGGCAGCCCTCCGCCGAGCCCAGTGCCAAGGTCACGGCCCCGGCCGGTGTACCGCTCAGCCGGATGAACGCCACGTCCTCCGCCTCGGCGGCACGCCACTGCTCGCCCAGCACCTGGCCCTCGACTGCGTCGGCGCCCTCCACATGAGGGAAGGCCAGCAGAACCTGCGCCTCCGGCCCACCTCCGGCCGCTTGCACGACATGTGCGCAGGTGACCACGATGCCGTCGGCCACCAGAAAGCCCGCACCTGCCACCACTCCGTCCGGCCGGAGGATCTGGCCCACCGCGGCGAGCAGATCCGACTCGACACCGTCGGCCGACGGTGGTTCCGATCCGGTCACGGGGATCAGCCCCCGCTCTTCCAGGACACCGTCACCCGCAGGTGGCAACCCGCCTGGCTCTTGGTGATCACCGCCCCGGCCTCGAACGCGAGGTCGACCCCGAACTCGACCGTGATCTGGTCGGGCCGGGCCCTGCGCAGCTGCTCCAGGGTGACGCGGGCGGTTTCGGTGATCGGCTCCAGCGCGCCTTCCAAGGTCAGCGGCAGCTCGCGTACGGCGTCGCCGATCCGTCCGGCCTTCACCGGGCCTCCGTCCAGCAGACCCGGTTGCTCGACCAGAATGGAGCCGCCGCCGTCCAGCGGAATCCGTGTCAGAGGTGTCACCATGTCTCGCTCGCCTCCGCGTCGACGGATCGTCAGGGGTGTGACCAGCTTCCTTGGCCCTGGCATATGCCGCATGCCCAACTGGTCCGGACGCGTGAGACGGCAGGTACTCGGTACCTCAGTACGTCAGGCCGTGCCCCAAGGGATAGAGCACCCGCGCCGGGTCGTCCGCCCGCTGTACCGGCACCGGAAGCCTGCCCCTGGGGCGTGCCGTGCCCGCGATCACCCGGGCGGCGGCGCGGAGTTCGACGTCGGTCCAGGAGTAGGTGGCCAGGACGGCCGGTACGGACGGGAGGTGGGCGACGTCGTACGGGTTGCGGACGGCGACCGCCACCACCGGGCGGCCGGCCGCCGTCACGCGTTCGGCGAGGGTGCGCTGGGGGCTTGCGGCGGTGACGTTGTAGGTCGCCACGACGACCGCGTCCGCCTCGGCCGCCGCCGCCACCGCCCGTTCGATCGTCTCGGCGGACGGGTCCGTACCGGTGGACAGGGCCGTCGCCGTGAAGCCGAGAGCGGTGAGGGCGCTGGCCAGGACCGTGGTGGGCGGGCCCGTGGTGCCGGAGGGGGAGGCCGGGTCGGCGCCCAGGACCAGGAGGCGGGGGTGCGCGCGGGGCGAGAGGGGGAGCAGCGGGCCCTCGTCGACCAGCAGGGTCGTCGTCCGTGCGGCGATCCGGTCGGCCTCGGCCAGGTGCTCGGGGCGGCCCACCAGGCGGCCCACGGCGTCGGGATCGGCGTACGGCTCGGCGAACAGCCCCAGCTTCTCCTTCAGCCGCAGGATCCGCAGCACGGAGGCGTCGAGGCGCTCCTCGGTGAGTTCCCCGTCCTGCACGGCCTTCAGGACCGCGCCGACGGCGAGGGCGAGGTCGGGCGGGTCGAGGAGCTGGTCCACGCCGGCCTTGAGGGCGAGCACGGGGACGCGGTCGTCGCCGTACTTGGTGCGGACGCCCGCCATGCCGAGCGCGTCGGTGACCACGACCCCGTCGTAGCCGAGGCGTTCGCGCAGGATGCCGGTGAGGATGGGTCGGGAGAGGGTGGCCGGGTCGCCGGAGGCGTCGAGGGCGGGGACCAGGAGGTGCCCGGTCATGATCGCGTCGACGCCGGCCGCGATCGCCGCGCGGAAGGGGGCCGCGTCCAGGCGCTCCCAGACCTCGCGGGTGTGGGTGATGACCGGGAAGCCGGTGTGGCTGTCGACGGCGGTGTCCCCGTGCCCCGGGAAGTGCTTGGCGGTGGCCGCGACCCCGGCGGCCTGATAGCCCCTCACCTCCTCGGCCACCAGGGCGGCAACGGCCTCCGGGTCGGCGCCGAAGGAGCGGACGCCGATGACCGGGTTGGCCGGGTTCACGTTCACGTCGGCCACGGGGGAGTAGTTCTGCCGAACGCCCATCGCGCGCAGTTCACCGCCCGCGATCCGGCCGAGGGTGCGGGCGTCGGCCGTGGAGTCGATCGCGCCGAGGGCCATCGCGCCCGGGAAGAGGGTGGCCGGACCGCCGATCCGGCAGACGATGCCGTGCTCCTGGTCGGTGGAGATCAGCACGGGTACGCCGCGCGGCTGTTGGAGCGCGGCCCGCTGGATGCCGTCGGAGAGCTCGGCGATCTGGCGCGGGTCGCGGGTGTTGTGCGCCCAGGTGAAGTAGATGATCCCGCCGACGCGGTACTTCGCGACCAGCTCGGCGGCGGTGCGGACACCGAGTTCCTTCAGGTTGGCGTCGATGTCGGCCTGGTCCGGGGCGGTCGCCGAGTGGCCGTACACACGGGCCACGAACAGCTGGCCGACCTTCTCCGCCAGGGTCATCCGGGACAGCAGGGCGGCCGGGCGGCCCTCGTCGGCCTGGGCCGTGCCGCCGACGGCGAGCGCCGCGGTGACGCCCGCGCCGGCGGCGAGGACGGTACGTCGGGAGGGCATGGGGGCGCTCCTTCGCGGGGTGGGGGGCTGGGGCGCACGCTACCCGCGGTGGGGCCGCCATCGGCGCATTGGAGGGGGGCGCGCCGATGACGGCATGGCCGTCGGCCGCGGTGCGGCGGAGAGGGTGGGTCGGCGATCGCGGCCAGTGGCGAGGGCCGACACCGCACCGAGGAGACTCTTCCGGCGGCTTGCGGCTTGGACGAGCGGGGAGAGGCACCGGTTCCCGTACCGCACGCAGGCCCGGTCCCCCCGTCACGCGCCCCGCAGACCGCGCCGGTCCGCCCAGGCGGACACCGCCGCCGCGATCTCGGCGGGCCGGTCCTCCGTCGCGTGGTGTCCGGCGGGGCCGCAGGCCACCGTCTCCAGCGCGGCGATGTTCCGGGCGCACCAGTCGGCGGTCTCCGGCCCGACGAGCAGGGTGGGCGAGCCCTCGAAGGTGAGCAGCAGCTTCGGTACGTCCTCGCTCTTCGCGAGCCAGGCGTCGTACGCCTCGATGCGTGCGACGAGTGCGGCCGGTTCGCCGCCGAGCGGCATCTGCCGGGCCCAGGACAGCAGTGGACGGCGGCTCTCGCGGGTGGGGTACGGCGCGAGGTAGGCCGCCAGGTCGGTGGGGGAGGCCGGGGTGAGGACGCCGCCGGAGTAGGCCTGCCGTACGAAGAGGTTCTCGTCGAGCATCGCCTCGCCCGCCGACGAACGGATCGTCTCCGCCCGCGCCCGGGCCTGTGGTGTCAGCTCGTCCCAGGCCAGCGGCTTGACGAAGGTCTCGAAGAAGGCGAGCCCGCGCACCCGCTCCGGGTGCCGCGCGGCCCAGTCGAAGGCGAGGGCGCCGCCCCAGTCGTGACCGACCAGCACCACCCGGTCCAGGCCGAGCGCGTCGAACCAGGCGTCGAGGTGACGGGCGTGGTCGTCGAAGAGGTACGGGAGGTCGGGCTTGCCGGAGCGGCCCATGCCGATGAGGTCGGGCGCGAGGAGGCGGCCCGCGCCGATGCCGGGGAGGACCCGGCGCCAGGTGTGCGAGGAGGAGGGGTTGCCGTGCAGGAACACGAAGGCGGTCCCGTCGGCTCCGGAGCCGGTCTCCTCGTGGTGGAGGAACGAGTCGAGCACGGGTGTCGTAGGCATGCTCGATACATTACATAGATATTATGTCCATGGCTACTAAATCCATGGCTACTAAATGGCCCCGGGAGGCCATGCCTGCTGTGGCCGCTGTGCCTATCCCGGCCACCGCTCCCGCAGCACCCGCACCGTCTCCGCGATCGCCGGCCGCCGGGCCGCCCCCGTGCGCCACAGCGCGTACAGCCGCCGTACGGGCATCGGGTCGAGCGGGACCTCCACGACCCCCGCCGGCAGGGGGCCCCGGCCCAGTCGGGGGATGAGGGCGACGCCGAGGCCGGCGGCGACCAGGGCGACCAGGGTCGGGTTCTCCTCCGCCGTGTGGACGACGTCCGGCTCATGGCCGGCCGCGCGCAGGGTGCGTACCAGCCAGTCGTGGCAGACCCGCCCGGGCGGCTGGCAGATCCACCGCTCGCCGCCCAGCTCCTCCCGCCGTACGGCCGTACGCCCCGCGAAGGGATGGCCCGCCGGGACCAGCAGATCGCACAGGTCGTCCCCGATCACCGCCTGCTCGACACCCGCCGGGGCGGGCAGCGGGGCGATGTCCCAGTCGTGCGCGACCGCGAGGTCCACCGCCCCCTTCGCGACCAGGTCCACCGACAGATGCGGGTCGACCTCGCAGAGCCGGGCGTCCAGCGCGGGGTGGGCGCGGGCGAGTTCGGCGAGGACGGAGGGCAGCAGACCGCGCGCCGCCGACGGGAACGCGGCGATGTCCAGCCGCCCGGCCGGCACCCCGCGCCGCTCCTCCAGCTCGGTCTCGGCCCGCTCCACGATGGCCATCAACTCCTTCGCCGTGGCGGCGAGTTGAAGTGCCTCGTCGGTGAGGCGGATGCCCCGGCCCTCCCGCTCCAGCAGGACCGTGCGGGTCTCCCGTTCCAGTTTGGCGATCTGCTGGGAGACGGCGGACGGCGTGTAGCCGAGCGCGGCGGCGGCGGCGCCGACGGTGCCGTGGACGGAGACGGCGTGCAGGGCGCGCAGGCGCTGGAGATCGAGCACCGGAGAGTCCAATCGGTAGCGTTCCTTCACCCCACCATGCAGGAAACATCGCTGGTGCTTCACGGTCGGGGCGGGTGATCCTCGACGCATGCGCCCAGCCCATCTCGCCCTCGCCGTCCTCGTCGCCGCCGTCTGGGGCGTCAACTTCACCGTCATCGAGATCGGTCTCGGCCACTTCCCGCCCCTGCTCTTCTCGGCCCTGCGGTTCCTGGTCGCGGCCCTGCCGGCGGTCTTCCTCGTGGGCCGGCCCACGGTGGCGTGGAAGTGGATCGTGGCGGTGGGGCTGGTGCTGGGCGTGGCGAAGTTCGGGCTGCTCTTCGTCTCGATGGACACGGGCATGCCGGCCGGCCTGTCCTCCCTGGTGCTCCAGATCCAGGCGGTGTTCACGGCGGCCATCGCCTTCGCCGTCCTCGGGGAGCGGCCCACCCGGCTGCGGATCCTGGGCATGCTGATCGCCCTCGCCGGGATCGGGGTCGCGGCCGTCGACGAGGGCTCCTCGGGCCCGCTCGGCGCCTTCGCCCTGTGCGTCGCGGCGGCGGCCTGCTGGGGCACCTCCAACGTCCTCACCCGCAAGGCATCCCCGCCCGACGCCCTGAACTTCATGGTCTGGGTGAGCACCGTCCCGGTCCTGCCGCTGCTGGCCCTCTCCCTCCTCACCGAGGGGCCGGGCCGGGACTACGACGCCCTGCGCGCCCTCGACTGGCAGGGCGCCGGCACGGTCGTGTACGTCGCCTGGGTCACCACCGTCTTCGGCTTCGGCGCCTGGGGCCTGCTGCTGCGCCGGTACCCCGCGTCCACCGTCGCCCCCTTCACCCTCCTGGTCCCCGTCTTCGGCATGTCGTCGGCGGCCCTGTTCCTCGGCGAGCCGATCAGCGGCCTGCGCTGGGGCGCGGCGGCCCTCCTGGTGGGCGGGGTGGCCCTGACGTCCCTGGCGCCGGCGCGGGCGCGGGCGGGGGCGGGGACGGCGGCCGGGACGACGTCACCGGCGGCCGCCCCGTCGGCGGTCCATCTCGTGGACTTGCCCCCGTCGGAGGGGGCGCGCACGGGATCATGAGGGCATGGCCCTCGTCGACATCCCCGGTTCCAAGTCCATCACCGCCCGTGCCCTGTTCCTCGCGGCCGCCGCCGACGGTGTCACCACCCTGCAGCGGCCCCTGCGTTCGGACGACACGGAGGGCTTCGCCGAAGGGCTGGTCCGGCTCGGCTACCGCGTCGGCCGCACCCCCGACAGCTGGCAGGTCGACGGCCGCCCCCAGGGCCCCGCCGTCGCCGAGGCCGACGTCTACTGCCGGGACGGCGCGACGACCGCCCGCTTCCTGCCCACCCTCGCCGCCGCCGGCCACGGCACCTACCGCTTCGACGCCTCGCCCCAGATGCGCCGCCGCCCCCTGCTCCCGCTCACCCGCGCCCTGCGCGACCTCGGTGTGGACCTGCGGCACGAGGAGGCGGAGGGCCACCACCCGCTCACCGTCACCGCGCACGGCGTCGAGGGCGGCGAGGTGGTGCTGGACGCCGGCCAGTCCTCCCAGTACCTGACCGCCCTCCTCCTGCTCGGCCCGCTCACCCGCACCGGCCTGCGCATCACCGTCACCGACCTGGTCTCCGTGCCGTACGTGGAGATCACGATCGCGATGATGCGGTCCTTCGGCGTGGAGGTGCGCCGCGAGGGCACCGCCTACGTCGTCCCGCCGGGCGGCTACCGCGCCACCACGTACGCGATCGAACCCGACGCCTCCACCTCCAGCTACTTCTTCGCCGCCGCCGCGCTCACCGGCGGCGAGGTCACCGTGGCCGGCCTCGGCGAGGGCGCGCTCCAGGGCGACCTGGGCTTCGTGGAGGTGCTGCGGCGGATGGGCGCGCTGGTGGAGGTCGGCGCGGACCGTACGACGGTGAAGGGCACCGGCGAACTCCACGGCGTCACCGTCAACATGCGGGACATCTCCGACACCATGCCGACCCTCGCCGCGATCGCCCCGTTCGCCTCGGGACCGGTGCGCATCGAGGACGTGGCGAACACCCGCGTCAAGGAGTGCGACCGCCTCGACGCCTGCGCGGAGAACCTGCGCCGGCTCGGCGTGGACGTGGCGACCGGCGAGGACTGGATCGAGATCCGGCCCGGCACGCCCCGGGGCGCCGACATCAAGACGTACGGCGACCACCGCATCGTCATGTCCTTCGCGGTGACGGGTCTGCGCACCCCCGGAATCTCGTTCGACGACCCGGGCTGCGTCCGCAAGACTTTCCCGGGTTTCCACGAGGCGTTCGCACGGTTGAAGGGGGAGATCGGCGGGTGAGTTTCCGACTGCGGGGCCCGGTGCTGCAGGGCGCGCTGGTGCGGCTGGAGCCGCTGGAGCGGCGGCACGCGGGGGAGTTGGCGGTGGCGGCGGAGGAGAACCGGGGTACGTACGCGTTCACCTGGGTGCCGCGAGCACACGAGGTCGACGCCTACATCGACGCCCAGCTCGGCCGCGCCGCCACCGGCCTCCTCGCGCCCTACGTACAGGTGTCCCTCGCCTCCGGGCAGGTGGTCGGAGCCACCTCGTACTGGGAGCCGCGCTGCTGGCGCTCGGAGGACCGCGTGGACGCCGTGGAGGTGGGCTTCACCTGGCTCGCGGCCTCCGCACAGGGCACCGGGGTGAACGCGGAGGCCAAACTCCTCCTGTTCCGCCACGCCTTCGAGGAATGGGGCGTCTCCCGCGTCGACCTCAAGACCGACGCCCGCAACGAACGCTCCCGC
Source organism: Streptomyces sp. NPDC005820 (assembly GCF_040630255.1). Lineage (NCBI taxonomy): Bacteria > Bacillati > Actinomycetota > Actinomycetes > Kitasatosporales > Streptomycetaceae > Streptomyces > Streptomyces sp. NPDC005820. The sequence goes on along the minus strand of NZ_JBEXXE010000012.1, from coordinate 180,646 downwards.
GCGGCCATCGAGAGCGTGGGCGCCCGCTTCGAGGGCGTCCTGCGCAACTGGTCCCGCTCCTGGGCCCCCGGCGAGGACGGCCGCCTCCGCGACTCCGCGATCTTCGCGATCACGGCGGAGGAATGGCCCGCGCGGCGGGAGGCGCTGGAGCGCCGGGTGGCGAGATTCCTGGGGGCAGCCGGGAGCGCCTCATGACGACCGCCCCGAGCACCCACCCTCCCGTACCCGTCCGGTCGTGAGCGGGTGCGGTACGGGAAATCCCCCGCCGTTCGCCGAGTCCGTCAGACGGGTTCGGTGTCGAGGGTGCGTCCGGCCGGGCCGCGGGTGTGGGTCCATGCGGGCAGGGCGGTCAGCGCTCCGGCTGCCGACAGGATGACGAGTGCGGCGGTGAGCAGCCACGATCCCGGGGGCGCGGCCTGCGTGCCGAAGAGCCAGTACAGGCCGAGCCCGGCCGGAATACCCGCCGCCACCGCGGGCACGGCCGGCAGGAGTTGCGCGGTGCACAGCGCCGCGACGACCTGGCCGGGGGTGGCGCCGAGGGTACGGGTGATGGTCAGGGTGTGCCGGGCCTGCACGGCGGTGCTCCAGCCGAGGAGCACCGTGTTGAGCGTGGACAGTGCCACCAGCGCGAGCGTGACGGCGAGCAGCACCTGGCCGGTCTGGTCGGTCCGCACCTGGAGGGGGCCGTACCGCAGGGAGGCGGGGGCCGCGTCGAGTTCGGCGTGGAAGGTGAGCAGCGCGGTGATCATGAGGGTGGTGGCGGCCGTGCCGGCGGAGGCCAGGGCGGCGCGGCCGGGCCGACCGGTGAGCAGCCGGATGCCGAGCAGCAGCGACGTGGGCAGATACGCCGTCACGGTGTTCAGGCGCCGGTGGTGCGTGAGCCCGTGAGCGGGGTCGGACAGGGCGTGGACGGTGGTGGTGCGGTCGGCGAGCCCGACCTGGTCGAGGAGCTCGGCGGCACGGATACGGGCGGTGCGCGGCGAGGCGCCGGCGAGCAGCGCGGGCAGCTCGACGTTCTGCGCCGCGCTCAGCTCGGGCATCAGGTGGTAGGACTGGAAGACGAATCCCACGGCGCGGCGCCGCAGCCGGGCCAGTGCCCGTTCGCCGAGCCGGTCGCTACGCCGCCCGCCGAGCCACACCTCGCCCTCGGTGGGCCGGTCGAGACCGCCGAGGAGCTGCAGCAGCGTGGACTTGCCGCAGCCGCTGGGCCCGGTCACCGCGAGCGTCTGTCCGGCGGGAACATCGAGGTCGACCTCGTCGACGGCCCACACCAGACTCTCGTCGGCCCCGTAGGTGCGCGTCAGGCCGGCCGCCCGCAGCACCGGACCGGCCACCTCATCGGGGCCGGGGCCTGCCGGTCCCGCGCCCGGGCTGTCCTCCGTACCCGTCCGCCGCAACCAGCGCCCGACCCGCCGACCGTCCCTCGTCATCCGTCTCCCATGCCTTTCCCCCGCGGGGTGCGGGCGGACCAGAGCCGCCCGCATGCCTCCAGCCAGCGAAGATCGGCCTGCATCCGGAGCGCGATGCCCTCCAGGAGCAGCCCGGCTTCCGAGTCCGTGTCGTGAGCGAGGGCGGCGTGCTGGGCCTCGGCGAGGCCGCGTAACAGCTCCCGCCGCCGCGCGTCCACGAGCGAGAGCGGATCGGCCAGACCCGACTCGGCGGCGGCCACCAGCTTCAGATGGAACTCCGTCATGTCCGCTTTGGGCCCGGCGCTCTCGGCCATCCATGTGGCCACCCGCTCCTGCCCGGCCGCGGTCAGCGCGTACACCTTGCGCCGGGGGCCGCGCACCGGCGCGTCCTCCCGGTCCTGGACGACGAGTCCCGCTTTTTCCAGCCGGGTGAGCGTCACATAGATCTGCCCCGCGTTCAGCGTCTCCCCCAAGGGGCCGAGCGCCGCTGCCAACCGCCTGCGCAGGTCATACCCGTGCGACGGCTCTTTGGCCAGCAGCGCCAGCACCACGTCCTGCACGGACCACCCTCCTCTGGGACCCCTCAATAGATAGCGGTTAGCTAAAAGGGCGTCAAACCGGCCCCGTCGGCGCTCGTGACCCGACACTCCTCAGCCGAGGCCGGCGGCCGCCGCCCGAAGCTCCTCCCGTACGGCACCCAGCACCGGATCCCCCTCGGCCCCCGCCCGTACGGCGACGAAGACGTTCCGCGACGGCGGCACGCCCTCGGCGGGGCGGAGCAGGGGTGAGGGGTGGGGGTGGAGGGACCGCACCAGGCGCGGTACGAGCGCCACCCCGGCCCCCGCCTCGACCAGGGCGGCCAGCGCGGCCCAGTCGCCGACGGAGTGCCGGATGTCGGGCGTGAAGCCGGCCGCCGCGCAGACCGAACGGGTCACCGCGCCGCAGCAGCTCGCCGCGTCGCCGACGATCCAGACGTCCTTCGCCAGCTCCCGCAGGGGTACGGCGGCGCGGTCCGCGAGGGGATGGCCGGGCGGGAGGGCGACGTCGAGGACATCGGTGAGGAGGTCCTCGCGGCTGTAGCGGGGGTCGGTGTGCGGGGGAGTGGCGGCGAAGTCGACGGCCACGGCGACATCGAGCTGCCCGGCGTCGAGCGCGGTGAACAGATCCGGCGGCTCCGCCTCCACGATGTCCACCCGCAGCTGTGGCAGCCGCTCCCGCAGGGCTCGCAGCGCGGTGGGCAGCAGCCCCAGGATGGCGCTGGAGAAACAGCCGACGGTCACCGTGCCCCGGCCGCCGTCGGTGTACGCCGCGAGATCGGCGCGGGCCCGCTCCAGCTGGGCGGCGATGACGTCGGCGTGGGAGAGCAGGACCCGGGCCTGGCCGGTGAGCCGTACGCCCCTGCCGTCGCGTTCGGTGAGAGGGACGCCCAGGTCACGGGCGAGGGTGGCGAGTTGCTGGGAGACCGCCGAGGGGGTGAGGTGCAGGGCCTGGGCGGTCCGCGCGACGCTGCCGCGGCGCTGGAGTTCGCGCAGGACGGTGAGGCGGCGCAGATCAATGGTGAAGGCAGTGCTTAACGGTTCCACCGCAGAAGATTAACTGGACCTGCCGGTTGGGGGAGGTCAGGATCAACACATGCCCACCACACCCGCACTTTCCGTATTGATCCTTCACGGCTGGCAGAACCACCGCCCCGAGGCTCACTGGCAGCACTGGCTGGCGGACCGCCTGACCGCCCTGGGCCACCCCGTCACGTACCCCCGGCTCCCCGACCCGGACACCCCGTCCCTGGAGACGTGGCTGACCGAACTGGAAGGGTTCCTGGCCGGCTTCGACCCCACGGCCACCGAACGGATCGTGATCGCCCACAGCCTGTCCGCGGTCCTCTGGCTGCACGCCGCCGCCCGCGAGCTCCCCGGCGTGACCGCCCCGGACCGCGTCCTCCTGGTCGCCCCGCCCTCGGCCTCCGTGGTCCGAAGCCACCCGGAGATCGCGGAATTCACACCCCCACCCCTGACCGGCCTCCCCCTCCCCACCCCCACCCACCTGGTGGCCGGCGACAACGACCCGTACCTCCCGGAGGGCGTCCAACAGGCCTACGGCACCCCCCTGGGCCTCACGGCGGAACTCCTCCCCGGAGCAGCCCACCTGGACCTGGACGCGGGCTACGGCCCCTGGCCGTCGGTACTGGAGTGGTGTCAGAACCCGGAGACGCGGCTCAGGGCGCGGGGGGAGTAGGGCTGATGCGTGGGGGCTTGGGACGGTGATTTCTCGGCGCAGGGCCGGCCAAATCAGCCCGTCCGGCGTTTGAGGACGAGGCCCGTTCAGGGCCGAAGCGGGGGTCCGGGGGCGGCAGCCCCCGGAGACGGTCGCCCCGACACACCTCACGCATCCGGCAGAGGGCGCCCTACACCCGCGGCACCCCGGAGGACCCCCGCACCATCAACTCCCCCCGCACCGTGGCGATCCCCCCGGGCGGCGGCTCCTCCCGCCCCATCGCGATCCGCCCCGCCCGAGCCCCCGCCTCCGCCAACGGCAACCGCACCGTCGTAAGCGAAGGCACCGCGTCGATGCTGAACGGCAGATCGTCGAACCCGGCCACCGACACGTCCTCGGGAATCCGCAGCCCGGAGTCCCGCAAAGCCGCACACGCGCCGAGCGCGACGGAGTCGTTCGCGGCGACCACCGCGGTCAGACTCGGGTCCCGCCGCAGCAGCTCCAGCGTCGCCTCGTACCCCGCCCGCCGGTCGTACCGCCCGTGCACGGTCCACCGCGGATCCTCCTCGATCCCCGCCGCCGCCAGCGCGGCCCGGTGCCCCTCCAGCCGGTGCCGGGTCGTCGTCCGCTCCTCGGGACCGGCGATGTACCCGAGCCGCCGGTGCCCGAGCCCGATGAGGTGCTCGGTGAGCTCCCGCCCGCCGCCGCGGTTGTCGAAGGTGAGCGCGATCGCCGAGGTGTCCGGCGCCGGCGGCCGCCCGCACAGCACGATCCGCGTCCCCGCCTCCCCCAGCTTGCGCAGCTTCGCCGCCATCGCCGCCGCGTGCGGCTCGTTCTCCATGGCCCCGCCGGTCAGCACGACGGCCGCCGCCCGCTGCCGTTGCAGCAGCGTCAGATAGGTCAGCTCCCGCTCGGGCGAGCCCCCGGTGTTGCAGACCACCGCCAGCCGCTCGCCCCCGGCGCGCCCGCCGGGTCCCCCGATCTCCCCCTGGATCGCGCTGGCCATGATCCCGAAGAAGGGGTCGGCGATGTCGTTGACCAGGATCCCCACCAGGTCGGAGGTCGCCGCCGCGAGCGCGCTCGCGGGCCCGTTCAGCACATAGTCCAGCTCGTCCACGGCCCGCAGCACCCGCTCACGGGTGGTTGCGGCGACGGGATAGTTCCCGTTCAGCACGCGCGACACCGTCGCAGGCGATACCTGCGCGCGGGCCGCCACGTCCGCCAGGGTCACCGTCATCTCGTCGTCCTCCGGTCACGCATCTCGTCGTACGTCCCCATACGTCCACGTACTCATACGTCCACGTAAGACAGGCCGGCCGCGGTCGCGGTTCCTGGCGTGTCCGTGCAGACCCTAAGGCCACAACCCCCTCTTGTTCGCCCCCTCGAACAACTCGGGATGGACACGGTCTTGTCCGGACCACTGGTCAGAGGCTAGCTTGACCTCATATAGAAAGCGCTTGCTGTAACGCTGATCAGGAAGAGGCGTACGCGGCGCACACCACCGCGTACTACGCCTACGAAGGGACCGACGTGACACGCAAGACGGTGCGTATCGCCATGAACGGCGTGACGGGGCGCATGGGCTACCGCCAGCACCTCGTCCGCTCCATCCTCGCCCTGCGCGAACAGGGCGGCCTCGACCTCGGCGACGGCACCGTGCTGTGGCCGGAACCGATCCTCGTCGGCCGCCGCGAGCACGCCCTGAAGGCGCTCGCCGAGCAGCACGGCCTGGAGCACTGGGCGACGGACGTCGACGAGGTCCTCGCCGACCCGACCGTCGACATCTACTTCGACGCCCAGGTGACCTCCGCCCGCGAGGAGGCGCTCAAGAAGGCGATCGCCGCGGGCAAGCACATCTACACCGAGAAGCCGACGGCCACCGGCCTCGACGGCGCCCTGGAGCTCGCCCGCCTCGCGAACGCGGCCGGCATCAAGCACGGCGTCGTCCAGGACAAGCTGTTCCTCCCCGGCCTGCTCAAGCTGAAGCGCCTGATCGACGGCGGCTTCTTCGGCCGGATCCTGTCCATCCGCGGCGAGTTCGGCTACTGGGTCTTCGAGGGCGACTGGCAGACCGCCCAGCGCCCCTCCTGGAACTACCGCGCCGAGGACGGCGGCGGCATCGTCGTCGACATGTTCCCGCACTGGGAGTACGTCCTGCACGAGCTGTTCGGCCGGGTGAAGTCCGTCCAGGCCCTCACCGCCACCCACATCCCGCAGCGCTGGGACGAGAGCGACAAGCCCTACGACGCGACGGCCGACGACGCGGCGTACGGCGTCTTCGAGCTCGACGGCGGCGCCATCGCCCAGATCAACTCCTCCTGGGCCGTCCGCGTCAACCGCGACGAACTCGTCGAGTTCCAGGTCGACGGCACCGAGGGCTCCGCGGTCGCCGGGCTGCGCAACTGCCGGGTCCAGCACCGCAGCGCCACCCCCAAGCCGGTCTGGAACCCGGACATCCCGGCCACCTACTCCTTCCGCGACCAGTGGCAGGAGATCCCGGACAACGGCGACTTCGACAACGGCTTCAAGGCCCAGTGGGAGCTGTTCCTCAAGCACGTCTACGCCGACGCCCCCTACCACTGGGACCTCCTCGCCGGCGCCCGCGGCGTCCAGCTCGCCGAGCTGGGCCTGAAGTCCTCGGCCGAGGGCCGCCGCCTCGACGTCCCGGAGATCTCGCTGTGACCATCCAGCTGCCCGCCCCCGACGGCACACTGCGGACGTACGACCCCCGCCAGGAGCCCCTGGCCGTCACCCCCGGCACCCCCTTCACCTCCCGTACGGTCTACTCGGCGGCGCACGTCGTCGCCGACCCCTTCGCGGACACCACCCCCGATTCACCGGCCGCCGTCGACTGGGACGCCACCCTCGCCTTCCGCCGCCACCTGTGGTCGCACGGGCTCGGCGTCGCCGAGGCGATGGACACCGCCCAGCGCGGCATGGGCCTGGACTGGGCGGGCGCGGCCGAGCTGATCCGCCGCAGCGCCGCCGAGGCGAAGGCGGTCGGCGGCCGCATCGCCTGCGGCGTGGGCACCGACCAGCTCACCGGCCCGGCGTCGCTCGCCGAGGTCCGCACGGCGTACGAGGAGCAGCTCGCCCTCGTCGAGGCCGCCGGCGCCCAGACGATCCTGATGGCCTCCCGCGCCCTGGCCGCGGCCGCCTCCGGCCCCGAGGACTACCTCGAGGTCTACGGCCACCTCCTGCGCCAGGCCGCCGAGCCGGTGATCCTGCACTGGCTGGGCCCGATGTTCGACCCGGCGCTGGAGGGCTACTGGGGCTCGTCCGACCTGGACGCGGCGACGGACACCTTCCTGGAGGTCATCGCCGCGCACCCCGACAAGGTCGACGGCATCAAGGTCTCCCTGCTGGACGCCGGGCGCGAGATCGACATCCGCCGCCGGCTCCCGCAGGGCGTGCGCTGCTACACCGGCGACGACTTCAACTACCCCGAGCTGATCGCGGGCGACGAGCAGGGCTTCAGCCACGCCCTGCTCGGCATCTTCGACCCGCTGGGCCCGCTGGCGGCGGAGGCGGTACGGCTCCTGGACACCGGCGACAAGGCCGGCTTCAGGGGACTGCTCGACCCCACGGTCGAACTCTCCCGCCACCTCTTCCAGACCCCCACCCGCTTCTACAAGACGGGCGTGGTGTTCCTGGCCTGGCTGGCGGGCCACCAGTCCCACTTCACGATGGTCGGCGGCCTGCAGTCGGCCCGCAGCCTCCCGCACTTCGCCCGCGCCTACGAACTCGCCGACGGCCTGGGCCTGTTCCCCGACCCGAAGCTGGCGGAGGACCGCATGAAGACCCTCCTGGCCCTGTACGGAGTCCCCCAGTGACCGCCACCCCGTCCTCCCTCTCCCGCTTCTCCATCAACCAGATGACGGTGAAGCAGCTGTCGATGCCCGAACTGGTGGACACCTGCTTGGAGTTGGGTGTCCCCGGGGTGGGCCTGTGGCGCGAGCCGGTCCAGACGTACGGCCTGGAGCCCACCGCCAAGCTGATCCGCGACGCGGGCCTGACGGTCACCACCCTCTGCCGCGGCGGCTTCTTCACGGCGATCGACCCCGCCGAACGCGCCAAGGCCCTGGACGACAACCGCCGGGCGGTCGAGGAGGCGGCCACCCTCGGCACCGAGGTCCTGGTCCTGGTCTCCGGCGGCCTCCCGCCCGGCTCCAAGGACCTGCACGGCGCGCGCGAACGCATCGCGGACGCCCTGTCGGTCCTGGGCCCTTACGCCGAACAGCACGGCGTCCGCCTGGCCATCGAACCCCTCCACCCCATGTACGCCGCCGACCGCTGCGTGGTCTCCACCCTCACCCAGGCCCTGGACCTCGCGGAACGCTTCCCGGCCCACCAGGTCGGCGTGACGGTCGACACGTACCACATCTGGTGGGACGACCAGGCTCCCGCCCAGATCGCCCGCGCGGGCGCCTCGGGCCGTATCCACACCTTCCAACTGGCCGACTGGACGACCCCCCTCCCGGAGGGCGTCCTCAACGGCCGCGGCCAGATCGGCGACGGCGCGATCGACATGCGCGAGTGGCAGGCGTACGTCGAGCAGGCCGGCTACACGGGCCCCATCGAGGTCGAACTCTTCAACGACGGCCTGTGGGCGCGCGACGGCCGCGAGGTCCTGGCGGAGACGGCGGAGAGGTTCGTCCAGCACACGCTCTGACCCCGGACCCACCGGACCACATGGACGGCTGACGCACGGCCGCCGGATGTCGAAAAACATCCGGCGGCCGTCTGACGTCCCGTCGCTTTGCAACTGCTCATGCGATAATACGTTCGACGTTCTGTGTGATGGACGGGCAACGGGGGAGCAGAGTGACGGGCTGGGACATAGACGTCGCCGGGGTGCGCGGCGTTCTGCGGAACACCGGCACGGCGGCGAAGGCGCTGTCGGACACGGGTCAGGCGATGCAGGGCAACCTGGAGGAGGCGGCCTCGGCGGCGGGGACGCTCACCAGCCAGTACGGCCCGTACAGCAGCACGGCAGGCCTGGTGGGCGCGGCGCTGGCGGAGTTCCTGAACCACTGGAGCCGTGACCTGCTCTATCTGGCCGAACGCACCTCCAAGTCGCTGAACGGCGCCGCGGAGGCCACGGCCCACTACGCCGAGGGCGACCTGACGATGGCGGCCACGGCCCAGCGGGAGGCGGCGAAGGAGCCGAAGGTCGACCTGCCGGGGGCGGGCAAGTGAGCGACGGGGCAACGCTGATCGACCCGTCCGGCATACCGCACTTCATCGGGGACCTGTCCACCCTGGACACGGACGTGATGTTGCTGACCGCGAACGCGGCCCAGTTCCGGGCGTCGGGCGCGGACGTCCACACCACGTTCCAGAACCTCTCCGCCGTCTACCGCACCCCTGACGCGGCCGACCTGCTCTCCTCCACCCAGCCGGTGAAGGCGAAGGCGGACGGTTTCGCCGACGACCTGGAGAAGGTCGCGTCGGCGCTGTCGGACTACAGCGCGGAAGTCCAGCCGCTGATCGACAGACTGGCAACCCTGAAGACGGACGCCACAGTGTTCGTTGATTCACTCTCCGGGGACGACGACTGGCGCAAGGACCAGGACAAGGTCGACCGCAACAACGAACTCTGGCGGGACGTCAACCACACGGTGGCGGCCTTCCAAGCGGCCGAGCGGACCTGCCACAACAAGATCACCGCGCTGGTCGGCGGCTCGAAGATCACCGTGGACGACGGCTCGCACGGCGACCACATGTACGGCTACCGGGCCGAGGACCTCGACCACGCGCCGGAGACCCCGTGGGGCGCCCCGGCCGAGCGGGAGTACGAGGGCTGGGACTGGCTGACCCACCAGGCCGGCCAGGTCTGGGACGGCATCTGGACCGACGGCGTGATGGCCACGATCCACGGCGTGGGCACCCTGTTCGGCGCCGACGGCTCGGACGCGGCGGGCCAGGCCTGGAAGGGCCTGGCCCAACTCGCCACGGCATCCGCCCTCACCAGCGCCACGCTGGGCACCTGGTGGCTCCTGCCGGAGGACAAACTCCCCTCCTGGCTCCGCGAGTCCCGCACCGCCTACAAACAGACCGTCAAGGGATTCGTCGCCTGGGACACCTGGAAGACCAACCCGTCCCGTGCGGCGGGCGCCGTGGGCTTCAACGTGCTGACCCTGCTGGGCACGGAGGGCACGGGCGCGGCGGCCAAGACGGGGGCCACGGCCCGCGCCCTGTCGACGGCAAGCAGGATCGGCCGGGCCATCGACCCGATGACGTACGCCGGCAAGGCGGGCACCTTCGCCTTCACCAAGGTCGGCGACACCTTCCGCACCCTGAAAAACCTCCACTCGGGCACCACCCTCGACCTCCTGGAACGAGCGGACGCCCTCCGCTCGCCCAAGATCCCCGACAACGCGATCCCCTACCTCGACGACGCCACAGGCAAGCTCGTGTACCTGACCGACGAGGGCCACCTCCTCAACGCGGACGGGACTCTTCACCAGCACGTCTCCAAGGCGCAGGTCGAGCCCTCGGCCGCCGAGCGGAGTGCCTCACCTGTGGCAGGAGTCCGTGAGTCCGAACTTGTCGGCGCCCACGCAGGGAGGAACTCCGTCACTGACACGGGCCGGGCGGCCGAGCATGTCGCGGAGAACGGCGCACGGGACTTTGGGCAACACCCAGGTGTCGGCGAGAATCCCCCGGCGGCCGGGAGTGGCACAGCGCACGGTTCGGGGGGCGGGTCCGGAACGGACAGGAGCACTGGGTCCGGTTCGGGTCCCGATCGCCCGGACGGCGATGGTACCCAGGGTGAGCGACAGGAACGAGAGCCGAGTACGGAGGAGCGCAAGGCCATCCAGGACGAGCATGTCCGGAAGGCCAACGAAGATCCTGAGTGGTTCAAGGAACACTACGACACTCTCGGACGGCGACGGCCCAACATCGGGCTGGTGGACGGAGTGGAGCTCCCTCAACTCGCGAAGGACCCTCAGGGCCGCTGGGTGGCCAAGCACAACTTGCCGAGCGGCCCGTCCGAAGTCAGGTTCGGCTCGAAGCCGCTTCCGCGAGGCACCGCACCGGACGAGGTCTTGCCGAGTCTCGACAGGAGGGTCGCGGACCGTCAGGCCTATCGGGAGCTCATGAACGCGCAGAGGGCGTTCGACAAGACGCCGTCTGCAGCGAACCAACAGGTCCTTGCCGCTGCGCAGGAGGCGTATGCCAGACAGCTTGGTGACGTGCCTCCGAACAGCAAGATCCCCGAGAGACTGGGGGAGGATGCCTCCAGACTCCACGCGATTCGGCACGAGTTCCCGGATGCCGAGCCGGTCGAGCTCCCGAAGACTGCCAACGGAGCCGACATGTTCGACGGGGCATACAGGCTCGGGGACGACAGAATCCTGATCGTCGAGGACAAGGCACCCGGAAACGACCTTGACTGGCGACAGGGACGCGCCGACCCGGAGGACCCCGTACAACCGCATCTCGGTGACGACGGTGGCGCGGCGGGTATGCGGGTGAAGCAGGGTACGTATATGTACCTGCGAACCATCCTGGCCGAGATGACGAAACGTGGCGATGTCGATGCTGAACTCGCCAGTGAGTTCCGTGCCGCACTCAAAGCGGGGAAGCTTCAGTACGTCCTGGTCAAGGTGAGGGACCCGGACGGTTCCCTCTATGCTGGCGTTATAGTGGAGCACTTGAGGGTCTGATGAGAAGAGAGGCACGTGGTCATCCGCATTCCTAGGCACGACTTCCCTGTGGACAACGTGGCCAAGGCCATGGCGCCCATCACTCAAATCACCGACGAAGCGCTTTCTGAACTCGAAACATCCGAATTCGACCGTTTCGATGCGCTGGATAATTCGCTCACCGTTGCCAAGTGGAACTGTGTTACGGATCCCTCGGCGGAGGAATTCTCCACGTGGGAGGCCTGGGTCACCGCGATGCAGGTAGGATCGGGGCTTTTCATCTCGGGAACGGCCACGGAAGGCCCCGTACCCTGCCGTATAGGGAGTAAAGGTGAGGTCAAATACCTCCCGGCAACCGGGCCTCAGGAATATCTGCACGCCGGGAATTGGGTCACTGCCTATTACCTGGCTGTGATCTGTCGGGAGAACGAACGACTGGACAAACTTGCCCGCGTTCCCGTCTCGTTTCTGCGGGCATCCGGAGCGGAATTTGACGAGTACATCTACGCATGGGTGGAAACCCTGCAGAATGCCTGGTTCGGTCGCCCCGAGACCTGGAACACCCTGGTCGCCGCGATCAACGCCACAGACCCAGCGGCCCCCCATATCGCCAGTGCCGAACTCATGCTGAAGATTCTCTATCCGCCGCTGGAGATCTTTCACCGTTACCAACGGCAAGAATCGGAACCGTTCAACGCTGCCCTGGCGGAAGGAATCACCTGGCATCGCGAATACTGGACCGACAACAAGGCGCGCTCGAAAAGCGGCGAAGGCCTCGTGGCTCTGGGGCCACTGGCCATCGCCTGCATGGCGTTCGACGCGGACATCGCGGTCGATGTCGAATCCGAGTACGTGCCCAAGCATCTCTTGGAGCGTACGTGGGTGGGAGAGTTCCCGACGTGACCGAGCGAGGGGCGCGAGACGCTGGGCCGGAGACGCTGGACGAAACAGCCGTGAAGCATCTCGCCGAGGAAGGGCGTCGAGCCATGATTGATGTGGCAGACATGCTCGGCGTGCCTCCCGATGTCTATACACGTGACCCGTTGAGTCTCATTCCGGCTCTGCAGGACTGGGTTTCCCGCGCGCCGCTTGACGAATTTGAGCAGTCCGACTGGATCACACTCCACGCCGACCTGGTGTGTTACCTCGCCGACATCCTCATCCAGAGGTTCGGAGCACGGTGGGCTGTCGAACACGATTCCGCCAGCCCTCGCGGATATCGCTATGTCATCGAAGCCATCGGGCGTGACGGACAGACTCGTCAGATCGACCCCGCTGAGATTGTGCGCATGGAATTCGCCGCTCTTCCGATCGAGATCGTCCGAATGCTGGCCACCGCAGAACTCAACCTGGGGCTGGCCTCGCAGCTGGCACAGGACGAATAGCGCTCGCATGGCCAAAGAAGTCATCGCCCTCACCCCGAAGATGCCCGACCAGGCGTCCTTGCTGGCCGCTCTCCACGCCGGCGGCCCCGACCTGGAGTTGACGGCCACCGATGACGGTGCGGTCGTCCAGCTGTGTACGGCTGCGGGCCGCCCGCTGGTGTCCGTAGAGGCCCCGCTGCTCGTCCATGCGCCGGGTGAGGCGGAGCGTCTCCTGGGCGCCGGGACCACCGCTCCGGAGCTGCCGTACTGGTGGACCGAGGTACGCGCCTCCACGGCGGCCCCCGAGGCGGAGCCACTGGCGGAATCCGTGTGCGGACGCTTGACCATGCTCCTCGGCGGAACCACCTGGCCGCCCGGAGCAGCCCACACCGCCCGGGTCCCCGTCCCCGACGAACCTCCCGGCGCCCAGGACTTCCCGACCGTCGACGCGCTGACCGACTCGACCGCCGTCGTCCTCTCCGATCGCCCGCTCCTCCCGCTCACCGCCTGGCTCTCCGACACTCTCCGCGCCACGGCACAGTCGAACCGCGCCCTCCACCTCGTCACGCCCCCACACGTCAGCCTCACCCTCCCCCTGCGCACCGCACTCGGCGGCGCACCCAACCGCTGGGTCGTACAGGATCCGCAGGGCGGCGGCTACTACGACGGTCTGTCCGGGGCGAGACTGGCTTGGCAGAACGGCACGTTCCTCCCGATCGACGGCACGCTCGCCGACGCCTTCACCGCAGAAGCCGCGCCCACCGAGCAGCGCCGGCTCACCGTGTCGTTCCGCACGGTGCACGCACCTGACGAGCGGCTCGTCCTGGGCCGCGCGCTGGAGGCGGCCTGGCGGCACCTCACCGGATCCCCGCCCCTCGGCTGGGGCACGGCCGAACCGGTCAATCTCCCCTGGTCACCGCACCAGTTGACCGACCTCGCCCGGGACCGGGCCCCGGCCCCCACCCAACTCGTCGCCGTGGGCGCTCCGGACCGTCCGGCCATCGCCACGCAACGCATTGCGCGCACAACTGCTGGCGTCGCCGAGGAGATCACCCTCACCCTCGGCTACGAGCATCCTGCACACGTGCCGCTCGACACCTTGGAATCCCTCGCCGCCACTCTCGTCACGGAACACGGCCTGGCGACAATGCTCACCACCGTCCGCGCCGCCCGCGCCGACCTCACCCTGCCGCCGCAGGTGGAAGGCCCGCCTGTCCCGGTCTCGTTCACCCTGGGACCACGCGACGTGCAGAAGATCGGCCTTCCCCGTGCGGCCCGCCCACCGATCGCCACCCAGCCGCGCCAACTCGGCTCACCGGCGTCCCCAGCCCTCCACTATCCCCTCGGGGACGGAACCGACCCGAGGGCCTGGACAGCACTCCAGACCCTCGGCGCCTATCTCAAGACCGCTGCGGGAAGCGCTGGTTCCCGTCCTTGACAGCCGTTACGTAGTCACTGCTCCCTGTCCGCCGCCATGATGCCGACGCATTCCTCGAGCGCCGCGTGCAACGCCGGTACGAAGGCGGCGAGTTCGGTGTCCGAGGACTTGCCTCCCTCCAGTACGGCACCGACGACGGTCACCAGGACGGCGGCGGCCTTCAGGGCGTGCGCGTCGGCCAGCTCCTCGAGGAAACCGCCCGGTCGCGCAACCACGAACGCCTCCTTGCCGGTGGCGGGGTCGACGCCGACGCTCCGGAATCTCCTCACGCTGCTCATGCGGCGGCCGCCGATGGAACGTAGTCCTGGCCCAGCGTCGCGAGAACCGCCGCACGGCGCCGCTCCCGCTGGCGGTGCCAGCGGTCCCGTTCGTCCCGCTCGGCTTCCCATACGGCGAGGTACGGCCGGACCAAGGGCAGATCGTCGGCTGCGACGACATCCGGGGCGGGCACCCGCGTCCGACGCGTCGGCGCGGACGTAGGGGCGGTCAAGAACGGTGGCGCGTCAAGGGAGCGGTGCGCTCCGCGAGGCGGCAGGAAAAGGCTCAGAATCGCGGCCAGTAGGCTGCGCATAGGTCGACTCCTCTGTAGTCGGCTCAGCCCCGGCCCGGAAGCTCTCACCCTTCCCGCCGGGGCGCTTTCGTTTCGCGACACCTTACCTGCATAGCAGTAGTGGTAGGTAGTAGTTGGTAGTAGTACTAAGTGATGCGTGGTGGCGCGCAGCGGCATACGTTCACCGAGTGGACAAGATCAGCCCTGATTCACCGCAGTATGTGTATGAGCAGCTCGCCGCGATCATCGAACGCAAGATTCGTACCGGTGTATACCCGCCGGGCACTCGACTGCCGGGCGAACTGACCATGACGCATGAGTACAAAGTCGGTCCCGGTACAGTCCGCCGCGCCCTGGACATCCTTCGCGACCAGGGCTTGGTGGTGACCGTGCGGGCCCAGGGGTCGTTCGTGGCCGACCCTCTGCCGCCGGCCCCCGAGGCTGCCGTACCCCCTGCCTAGGCGATCAGCGGCGGAGCGAGTGGCAGGCGTACGTCGAGCAGGCCGGAGGGGGATCACCGGGAACGCCGGCCCCTCTCCGGCCCCCGAGCGCTAGCCCAGCTTCCAGTGCTGGTACGGGCCGCCGTTGCAGCCGAGCATGTACGCGTCGCCGCTGCCGTCGGCGTCCAGGCAGTTGGCGAGCGGCATGTCCCTGAGCTCGACGTCGTTCCAGCCCGTGCCCTTCGCCTGCCACAGCTGGGAGGCGTCGCCGCCGTTGCAGGGGACCGTGGCAAGCCCCAGCTGCTGGGTCAGGCACGTGTTGGTCGCCGTGTGACGGATCATGACGACGTCGTAGCTGGCGTGGTAGACGATCTCCACCTGCCACTGCTGCCACTGGTTCCCTGACTGGCAACCGTTCGTGTAGACATCTCCCTTGCCGCTCTCGTTCGCGGGGCCGCCGTCGAGGCAGCGCCCGGTCGCCAGGCTGCTCAGGTGGGCCGGTCCGAGGACGGTCACCGCCGATGCGGTGCCCGTGCCGAAGAACGAGAACATCAGGCTGAGGCCGACGGCGAAGGCCGCCGCCCAACCCCGGAACGCGAGACGGCCCAGGCCGCGGGGCCGGGCCTCTAACGCCACTGTATTCAGCATGTTTTGATCTCTCCGCTTTGCCGTGCTCTGCAGTGTCTGTGGCAGGCCTGTGTCACAGGCCGCACGGCCGGAGTCAACCACTGGCGTATTGCCGGGCTGTTGTCCCCGCTTCTTCTCGGGGTGCGCGGCCGGGGCAGGGGCACCGTCCGTGCCCCTGCCCCGGCCGCACCGTCAGACCGCGGCTAGAACCGGTCCAGCAGCCAGGTGCACAGCTCCTCCGTCGGCAGCGTGTGCGGGGTCGTGGCGGACGAGCAGCGGAACTCGTCCACGCCGCTCTGGGACGGGTCCAGGCCGTCGACCCGCGCGTACAGGTCCCCCTGCCGCTCGAAGTCCGAGATGTCGACCGCGCTGACCGACGGGACGAAGCACACGTGCGGCTGCCGCAGGTCGGCCTCGCCGCCGGCCTCGATCATCGAGTCGGCGAGGATCTGGTACGTCGCGAGCGTGCCGCCCGGTGCGCCGTCCAGCTCGGGGAAGCCGCTGGTAGGGATGGTCCGCTCGGTCGGCGGGAACTTCCGGTGCAGGTAGGCGACCGTCACGTCGTCGCCCTGCGCCTGGGCGTAGAAGGTGGTGCCGGGGTAGCGGACGTCGAGCCGCAGAGTGACCTCGCCGGGCTCGACGTCGGGCAGCCCGATGCCGTCGCCGCGGCCGTTGGCGACGGCCAGCTTGCGCGGGATCCGCGGCCACTGGCCGACGCGGTCCAACTCGTTGAGCAGCGCGGTGCGTTCGGGTGCCACCCCGATCTTCTGGGTCTTCTTGTCGTAGTGCTGCCACAGCATCTGCCGCGCGGCCGCACTGTTCATCTGCTGCTCGAACGGATGGGGCTTGAGGTCCAGGCCGTACGGCAGCAGGTACGCGAACGCCTGGACGCCGACCGGGATGGAGGCGCCGCGGTGCGGGGTGTCGAACGAGAAGTACACGCCCGTCTGGTGCTCGTCCTCGTGGAAGTCGGTCTCCATCCGGGCGAGGGTGTAGCGGGCGACGAGGCCGCCCATGCTGAAGCCGCCGACGATCAGCCGCTCGTTGCCCGCACGGCGGGCGATGGCCTCACGGATGGCTCCCTCGACCGCGCTCGAGTTGGTCAGGATGGAGTCGGTGCGGTTGTCGAAGCCGAGCAGGATCACGTCCTTGCCGCGCCGGCGGAGTTCGCTGATGAGGGGGTAGTCCTCGCCCTCCAGGAACTCGTAGAGCTCCTTGAGCTTGCTCTTGCCGTGGTTGAAGCCGTCGGCGATGATCACCGGCCGGGTGAGGGTGCGGTTGCCCTCGCCGTAGAAGACCCAGGTGAAGCCCTTGTCGACGGTCCATTCCTCGTCGAAGTCCGGTACTTCTACCGGGTGGGAGGGGGAGTCGAGCGGGTCACCGATGGTGAACGGGGTGACGGGGGCCTCGGTCGTTTCGGACACAGTCGTACTCCTCGTGGGAGGGGGAGAGGGGGACGACAACATCATGTGTCACATTTCGGGCAAACCGCCTGTCGGAAATTTTCTGGAACCCGTGCAACCCTTCCCGGCCCCGGCATGTCGTACAGGGCGTCGGGACTTCTGGAGGGGGATCCGGGGGGATCGCGGGGGTTTCGACAGCTGGAGGGGGCAAGCCGAGGGGCCCGGTCGACGGACCGGGCCCCTCGAAGTACGTTGCGGCGTTTGCGCAGCTCAGCGGTTCAGAAGAACACCCCGCACCGCAGCAGCACATTCGCGTACGGCCGTGCCTCGCCCGTGCGCACCACCAGCCGCGCGCCCGCCGACAACTCCTTCAGTTCCTCGTGCGAGACGTAGGCCAGTCGGGTGAAGTGGCCCGCCAGCAGCGTCGCCGCCGCCGGATTCGCCTCCCGTACCTCCGAGGCAGCCGTCGCGCCCTCCACGACCAGTTCCTCCAGCAGGCCCTCCACGACCTCCGCGAACGACGGCACCCCCGCCCGGAAGGCGAGGTCGACCACGCGCGGCCCGTCCGGTATCGGCATGCCGGCGTCGCACACCAGCACCCCGTCACCATGGCCCAACTCGGCCAGCGCGCCGGAGAGGTGGCGGTTCAGGATCCCGGCCTTCTTCACAGGGCGTCGACCTCCTCCGCCGTGGGGAAGGACTCCTGCGCGCCCCGCCGGGTCACCGCCACCGCCCCCACCCGGGCCGCGTACGCCGCCGCCTCGGCGAGGGACGCGCCCGCGCCCAGCTTGCACGCCAGCGCCGCGGTGAAGGAGTCACCCGCGCCCGTCGTGTCCACGGCGTCCACCTTCACCGGCGGCACCCGTTCCACGCCGTCCCGCGCCGACGCCACCAGCGCGCCCTCCGCGCCCAGCGTCACGACCACCGACCTCGGGCCCTTCGCCAGCAGGATCCGCGCCCAGTCCTCGGGCCCGGACGCCGCGTCGTACGCCGCGCCGAGGATCACCCTGGCCTCGTGCTCGTTGACGATCAGCGGGTCGCAGGCCGCGAGCAGCACGGCGGGCAGCGGGCGGGGCGGGGAGGGGTTCAGCACGAAGCGGGCGTCCGGCGCCAGGCTCGCCGCCACCGCCACGACCGTCTCCAGCGGGATCTCCAGCTGTGCCGAGACGACCCGTGAGGTCCGCAGGAGGCCGGCCGCGGCCGCTGCGTCCTCCGGGGTCAGCAGGCCGTTCGCACCCGGCGACACCACGATGCTGTTGTCGCCCGACGGGTCCACGGTGATCAGCGCGACCCCCGTCGGCGCACCGCCCACCAGCACACCCGCCGTGTCGACCCCGGCCGCCCGCTGCGAGTCGAGCAGCAGCCGGCCGTACGCGTCGTCGCCGACCCGGGCCAGCAGGGCCGTACGGGCCCCGAGGCGCGCGGCCGCCACGGCCTGGTTCGCGCCCTTGCCGCCGGGGTGGACGGCCAGGTCGGAACCGAGGACCGTCTCACCGGCCCCGGGCCTGCGCTCGACGCCGATCACCAGGTCGGCGTTGGCCGAACCCACGACCAGCAGGTCGTAGTCGTACATGAAAGGACTCCCAGTATGTGACTTGGGGCGGGCGGTCCCCCTGACCGCCCGCCCGTTCCCCGTCGTCAGCCGCTGAACCCGGCCACGTTCTCCTTGGTGACCACCTTCACCGGCACCTTCACCGTCTCCTCGACCTTCTTGCCCTGCACCGCCCGCAGCGCGTTGTCCACGGCGATCTTCCCCAGCTGGGACGGCTGCTGGGCGACGGACGCGTACAGCGTCCCCTGTTCAACGGCCTTGAGGCCGTCCGGAGTTCCGTCGAAGCCCACGACCTGGACCGACGTGCCGGCCTTGGCGCCCAGCGCCTTGATCGCGCCGAGCGCCATCTCGTCGTTGGCGGCGATGACGCCCTGGACGTCCGGGTGCGCCTGGAGCAGGTTCGACATCACGTCGAGGCCCTTGGTGCGGTCGAAGTCGGCGGGCTGCTGGGCCACGACCTGGATCCCGGGGTAGGCCTCGAGGCCCTTGGCGAAGCCCGCCGCGCGCTCCCGCGCCGCCGAGGTGCCCGCCTGGCCCTGCAGGATCACGATCTTGCCGCTGCCGCCGAGCTTCTCGGCGACCGTCTTGGCGGCGAGTTCACCGCCGGCCACGTTGTCGGAGGCGACGAGCGCGTCCACGGTGGCCTTGTTGACGCCGCGGTCGACGGCGATGACCGGGATCTTCGCCTTGTCGGCGGCGTTCACCGAGTTGCTCGCCGCGTCCGAGTCCACCGGGTTGACGATGATCGAGTCGTAGCCGGAACTGGTGAAGTTCTGCAGCTGGTTGGCCTGCTGCGAGGCGTCGTTCTGCGCGTCGGTGACCGTCAGGTCCACGCCCAGCTTCTTCGCCTCCGCCTTCGCACCCGACTGGATCTGCACGAAGAACGGGTTGTTGAGCGTGGACAGGGCCAGACCGACCTTCGGCTTCGTGGCCGCGGAGGACGAGCCGTCGTGCAGGAACGACGTCGCGCCGACGATCGCCACCGTCACCACGGCCGCGAGACCGTACGTCGCCGCCTGCCGGCCCTTGTTGCCGCCGAACCCGGCACCGGCCCCGACCGGGGTCGCCCCGGCCTTGCGGCGGACCGTGTCCAGCAGCACCGCGAGCGCGATGACGACACCGATGACGACCTGCTGCCAGAAGGCGGAGACGTTCAGCAGGTTGAGGCCGTTGCGCAGCACCGCCAGGATCAGCGCGCCGATCAGGGTGCCGGACGCCTTGCCCGTGCCGCCGGCCAGCGACGCGCCGCCGATGACGACCGCGGCGATCGCGTCCAGCTCGTAGCCGTCGGCGGCCTGCGGCTGCGCGGAGGACAGCCGGGCGGCGAGGACGATGCCCGCGACGGCCGCGAACACCCCGGACAGGGCGTAGATCGCGAGCTTCTGCTTCCGCACCCGCAGACCGGAGAGGCGGGCCGCCTCCTCGTTGCCGCCGATCGCGTACATCGAACGCCCGATGTACGTCCGGCCCAGCACGAACGCCGCGATCAGCCCCATGACGACCATGACCAGCACCGGCACCGGCAGCCAGCCGCCGAGCGTGTCACCGAGGTGCGAGACGGAGTCGGGGAAGGCGATCGGGGAGCCCTCGGAGATCACCAGCGACAGACCGCGGCCCACCGACAGCATCGCGAGCGTGGCGATGAACGGCGGCAGCTTGCCGTACGCGATGAGGAAACCGTTCACCAGACCGGCCGCTATGCCGGTCAGCACGGCGAGGACGACCGCTGTCGCCACCGGTACGCCGTGCTGGGTGGCGCTCCACGCCAGCACGGTGGCCGACAGGGCGGCGACCGAGCCGACCGACAGGTCGATGCCCGCCGAGACGATCACGAAGGTCACGCCGAAGGCGAGGATGGCGGTCACGGCCGCCTGGACGCCGACGTTCAGGAGGTTGTCGGTGGTCAGGAAGTCGCCCGACAGCGCCGACATGGCGATGACGAGGACGATCAGCGCGGTGAGCGCGCCGTTGTCGAGGAGCAGTCGGCGGACCGCCGCGGCGCCGCCGCCGGCGCCCGTCGTGCTCTTGAGCGTGTCAGCGGCCACGGCCGGCCTCCGTTTCACTGGAAGTGGAAGGGGAGAGAGAGGGGTTGCTCACCGCGAGGGCCATCACGGCGTCCTGGGTGGCCTGGTCCGCGGCCAGCTCGCCGGCGATCCGGCCCTGTGCCATCACCAGCACCCGGTCGCTCATGCCGAGCACCTCGGGCAGATCGCTGGAGATCATCAGGACGGCGGCGCCCTGGGCGGTGAGTTCGTTGATCAGCTGGTAGATCTCGACCTTGGCGCCGACGTCGATGCCGCGCGTGGGCTCGTCGAGGATCAGCACCTTGGTGTCGGCGAGCAGCCACTTGCCGATGACGACCTTCTGCTGGTTGCCGCCGGACAGGGTGCGCACCTGCTGGTGGAGTCCGGCCATCCGGACCCCGAGCTGTCCGGCGATCCGCTCGGCCGCCTCGTGCCGGCCCTTCAGATCCACCAGTCCGCCGCGGGTCGCGGCGCGCAGGGTGACCAGACCGAGGTTCTCCTCGACCGACTGGTCGAGCACCAGCCCCTGCCCCTTGCGGTCCTCGGGGACGAGTCCGATGCCGGCGGCCATGGCCGCGTTGACGTCGTCCTTCGCGACCGGCGCGCCGGCGACCTTCACGGCGCCCTTGTCGTAGGGGTCGGCGCCGAAGACGGCCCGGACGACCTCGGTACGGCCGGCCCCGACCAGCCCCGCGATGCCGACGACCTCACCGGCGTGCACCTCGAAGCTGACGTCGTGGAAGACGCCGTTGCGGGTGAGCCCCTCGACGGACAGCAGCGCGGCGCCCCGGTCGGCGCGTTCCCTCGGGTACTGCTGCTCGATGGAGCGGCCCACCATGAGCCGTACGAGCTCGTCCTCGGACGTGGACGCGGGCACCTGCCCGACCGACCTGCCGTCGCGGATGACCGTGACCCGGTCGCCCAGGGCCGCGATCTCCTCGAGATGGTGGGTGATGAACACGATCCCGACGCCGTCCTCGCGCAGGGCGCGCACGATCGCGAAGAGCCTCTCGACCTCCTCGGAGGTCAGCACGGCGGTCGGCTCGTCCATGATCAGCACGCGCGCCTCGAGGCTCAGCGCCTTGGCGATCTCGACCATCTGCAGGCGCGCGATGCCGAGTTCGCGGACACGCGCGCGTGGCGACACGTTCACGCCCACGCGCGCGAGGAGCACCTCGGCGTCGGCCTCCATCCTCTTGCGGTCGATCATCCCGAAGCGGCGCGGCTGTCGCCCGAGGAAGATGTTCTCGGCGACCGTCAGATCGGGTACGAGGTTGAACTCCTGGTAGATGGTGGCGATCCCGAGGCGCTCGGCGTCCTGTGCGCCGTGGATGCGCACCTCCTCGCCGCCGGCCAGGATCCGCCCGGCGTCGGGGCGGTAGGCGCCGGAGAGCATCTTGATGAGGGTGCTCTTGCCCGCGCCGTTCTCACCGAGGAGCACGTGCACCTCGCCCCGGCGCAGGTCGAAGTCGACGCCGTCGAGCGCGACCACCCCGGGGAAGGTCTTGCGTATGCCTTCGATGCGCAGCAACTCGTCCGCGTTGCTCACGACTGGCTCCTGTTCGTTGCGGGTGACTCCGAAGAAGTCGGTGGCCCGGAGGGCGGTGGGTCGGAGGGGGGTGGCTCGGAGGGGGGTGGCTCGGAGGGGGGTGGCTCGCCGCACGACCGGCGTACGACGAGCCGGGCGGCGAGGGTGACGGACTGCGGGGGCCGTCCCTCGATGCGGTCGACCAGGGCCCGTACGGCGGCCCGGCCGAGCTCGCCCGTGGGCTGGGCGATCGCGGTGACCGGCGGATCGGTGTGCACGAACCACGGGATGTCGTCGAACGCGGCCAGCGCGAGGTCGTCGGGAACGCGCAGCCCACGCGCGCGTACGGCGTCCAGCGCGCCCAGCGCCATCAGGTTGTCGGCGGCGAACACGACCTCGGGCGGCTCGGGCAGGTCGAGGAAGCCGTCGGTGACCCGGCGGCCGCTCTCGGCCTGGAAGTCGCCCTGTCCGATGTAGGCGTCCGGGAGCGGAAGCCCGTACTCGGCCATGGCGGCCCGGAAGGCCTCGACGCGCTCGCTGCCGGTGGTGGTGGCGGCCGGGCCCGCGATGATGGCGAGCCTGCGGTGCCCGAGCCGGTGCAGATGCGCGACGAGGTCCCGTACGGCGGCCCGGCCGTCCGCCCGCACCACCGGGACGTCGACACCCGGGATCCACCGGTCGACGAACACCATCGGCGTGCCCGCGCGCGCGGCGTCGAGCATCAGCGGCGAGCCGCCGTCGGTGGGGGAGACGAGCAGTCCGTCGATCCGGCGGTCCAGCAGGGTCCGTACGTGGTGGTCCTGGAGGTCGGGGCGTTCGTCGGCGTTGCCGATGATCACGCTGTAACCGAGCGCGCGGGCCTCCTCCTCCACGGAGCGGGCCAGCTCGGTGAAGTACGGGTTCATCACGTCGCTGATGACCAGGCCGAGGGTGTGGGTCTGGTCGGTGCGCAGCGACCGGGCGACGGCGTTCGGGCGGTAGCCCAGGGCCTCGACGGCGGCCAGCACGCGGGTGCGTGCGTCCTCGCTGACCGACGGGTGGTCGTTCAGGACGCGCGACACCGTGGCGACGGAGACCCCCGCCTCGGCGGCCACGTCCTTGATGCTCGCCATCGCCGCTCCACCTCCTCGTGGAATCGATTACATCGATGTGTACGGAGGATTGGAATCGATTACACGACGGGATGCAACCCCCTGAGACCGGATCGTGATCCCAGGGGGCGAGGCGAGGGAGAGGGGCACGTGGAACAGACACCGCCCCGTGGTGTCAGACCCCGGCGGTACCGTCGGATCATGACCGATCAGGCGGGGGCCTCCCGGACGGGAGAGCAGCGGCTCGCGACGCTGGAAGGCGTGCTCGAACGCATCACGTACGCCAACGAGGACAACGGCTACACGGTGGCCAGGGTCGACACCGGCCGCGGCGCCGGCGATCTGCTCACCGTCGTGGGCGCGCTGCTCGGTGCCCAGGTCGGCGAGTCGCTGCGGATGGAGGGCCGCTGGGGCTCGCACCCGCAGTACGGCAAGCAGTTCACCGTGGAGAACTACACGACCGTCCTGCCGGCGACCGTCCAGGGCATCCGGCGCTATCTGGGATCCGGCCTGGTCAAGGGCATCGGCCCGGTCTTCGCCGACCGCATCACCCAGCACTTCGGCGTCGACACGCTGACGATCATCGAGGAGGAGCCGAAGCGCCTGATCGAGGTGCCCGGCCTCGGCCCGAAGCGGACGAAGAAGATCGCCGACGCCTGGGAGGAGCAGAAGGCGATCAAGGAGGTCATGCTGTTCCTCCAGACCGTCGAGGTGTCCACCTCCATCGCGGTCCGGATCTACAAGAAGTACGGCGACGCGTCGATCTCGGTCGTGAAGAACCAGCCCTACCGGCTGGCCGCCGACGTCTGGGGCATCGGCTTCCTCACCGCCGACAAGATCGCCCAGTCCGTCGGGATCCCGCACGACAGCCCGGAGCGCGTCAAGGCGGGCCTGCAGTACGCGCTGTCCCAGTCCACCGATCAGGGCCACTGCTATCTGCCCGAGGAGCGGCTGATCGCCGACGCGGTGAAGCTGCTCCAGGTGGACACCGGCCTGGTCATCGAGTGCCTGGCCGAACTGGCCGAGCCGGACGAGGACTCCGGCGAGCCGGGTGTCGTACGGGAGAAGGTCCCCGGTGAGGACGGCGAGGAGGTCACCGCGGTCTACCTCGTCCCCTTCCACCGCGCCGAACTCTCCCTCGCCGCCCAGGTGCTGCGGCTGCTGCGCACCGGGGAGGACCGGCTGCCGGCCTTCCGTGACGTGGCCTGGGACAAGGCGCTGGCCTGGCTGAAGGGCCGTACCGGCACCGAGCTCGCGCCCGAGCAGGAGGCGGCCGTGCGGCTGGCGCTGACCGAGAAGGTCGCGGTGCTCACCGGCGGTCCGGGCTGCGGCAAGTCCTTCACCGTGCGCTCGATCGTGGAGCTGGCCCGTGCCAAGAAGGCCAAGGTCGTGCTGGCCGCGCCCACCGGCCGCGCCGCCAAGCGTCTGGCCGAGCTGACCGGCGCCGAGGCCTCGACCGTCCACCGGCTGCTGGAGCTCAAGCCGGGCGGCGACGCGGCGTACGACCGGGACCGTCCGCTGGACGCCGACCTGGTGGTGGTCGACGAGGCGTCGATGCTGGACCTGCTGCTGGCCAACAAGCTGGTGAAGGCCGTACCGCCGGGCGCGCGGCTGCTGTTCGTCGGGGACGTCGATCAGCTGCCCAGCGTCGGTGCGGGCGAGGTGCTGCGCGACCTCCTCGCCGACGACAGCCCGGTGCCCGCCGTCCGGCTCACGCGCGTGTTCCGCCAGGCCCAGCAGTCGGGCGTGGTGACGAACGCGCACCGGATCAACGCCGGACAGCATCCGGTCACCGACGGTATGAAGGACTTCTTCCTCTTCGTCGAGGACGACACCGAGGAGGCCGGGCGGCTCACCGTGGACGTGGCGGCCCGCCGGATCCCGGCGAAGTTCGGCCTGGACCCGCGCCGGGACGTGCAGGTGCTGGCGCCCATGCACCGCGGTCCCGCCGGCGCCGGCACGCTCAACGGACTGCTCCAGCAGGCCATCACCCCCGGTCGCCCCGATCTGGCCGAGAAGCGGTTCGGCGGGCGGGTGTTCCGTGTCGGCGACAAGGTCACCCAGATCCGCAACAATTACGAGAAGGGGAAGAACGGTGTCTTCAACGGCACCGTGGGCGTGGTCACCTCGCTCGATCCGGTGGACCAGCGCCTGACGGTACTGACGGACGAGGACGAGGAGGTTCCGTACGAGTTCGACGAACTGGACGAACTGGCCCACGCGTACGCGGTGACGATCCACCGTTCACAGGGAAGTGAATATCCCGCCGTGGTGATCCCCGTCACCACGGGAGCATGGATGATGCTCCAGCGGAACCTTCTGTATACGGCCGTCACGCGCGCGAAGCGCCTCGTCGTCCTCGTCGGCTCACGCAAGGCGATCGGCCAGGCGGTGCGCACGGTCTCGGCGGGCCGGCGCTGTACGGCCCTCGATTTCCGGCTCTCGGGCCGTTGAGCACGTGGTTCACAAACGCATCACAAAAAATGATCGATCAAACGAGTCGTAAAGGTCACAGAGCACTTCCCCAACCGTGACGAAGGCGGCAGGATGAGCAAGTTGGCGGCACTGAGTGCCGTCGATAAGCCCAATGGTCGACCCCGAGTGCACTCTCCTGCGCCAAATGGGGGAGGGTAGAGACAGTCAGGGCAACCTCGAAGAAGAGGCACAACGTCGGTGAGGGATGACGTGAGCGACAACTCTGTAGTACTGCGGTACGGCGACGGCGAGTACACCTACCCGGTGATCGACAGCACCGTCGGCGACACGGGCTTCGACATCGGGAAGCTCCGCGCCCAGACCGGTCTGGTGACCCTGGACAGCGGCTACGGCAACACCGCCGCCTACAAATCCGCGATTACGTACCTGGACGGCGAGCAGGGCATCCTCCGGTACCGCGGCTACCCGATCGAGCAGCTCGCGGAGCGGTCGACCTTCCTCGAGGTCGCCTATCTGCTGATCAACGGCGAGCTGCCGACGGTCGACGAGCTGAGCGTCTTCAAGAACGACATCACGCAGCACACCCTGCTGCACGAGGACGTCAAGAACTTCTACAAGGGCTTCCCGCGTGACGCCCACCCGATGGCGATGCTGTCCTCGGTGGTCTCCGCGCTGTCCACCTTCTACCAGGACAGCCACAACCCGTTCGACGAGAAGCAGCGCAACCTCTCCACGATCCGTCTGCTCGCCAAGCTTCCGACGATCGCGGCGTACGCGTACAAGAAGTCGATCGGTCACCCGTTCGTCTACCCGCGCAACGACCTCGGTTACGTCGAGAACTTCCTGCGCATGACCTTCTCGGTCCCCGCCCAGGAGTACGAGCTCGACCCGGTCGTGGTCTCCGCCCTGGACAAGCTCCTCATCCTGCACGCGGACCACGAGCAGAACTGTTCGACCTCCACGGTCCGCCTCGTCGGCTCCTCGCAGGCGAACATGTTCGCCTCGATCTCGGCCGGCATCAACGCGCTCTGGGGCCCGCTGCACGGCGGCGCCAACCAGTCCGTGCTGGAGATGCTCGAGGGCATCCAGGCGGGCGGCGGCGATGTCGACTCCTTCATCTCCAAGGTGAAGAACAAGGAGGACGGCGTCCGCCTGATGGGCTTCGGCCACCGGGTGTACAAGTCCTTCGACCCGCGCGCCAAGATCATCAAGGCGGCGGCGCACGATGTCCTCTCGGCCCTCGGCAAGTCCGACGAACTGCTGGACATCGCCCTGAAGCTCGAGGAGCACGCGCTCTCCGACGAGTACTTCGTCTCGCGCAACCTGTACCCGAACGTGGACTTCTACACGGGTCTGATCTACCGCGCCATGGGCTTCCCGACCGAGATGTTCACGGTCCTCTTCGCCCTCGGCCGCCTCCCGGGCTGGATCGCCCAGTGGCACGAGATGATCAAGGAGCCGGGTTCCCGCATCGGCCGCCCCCGGCAGATCTACACGGGCGTGGTCGAGCGCGACTTCGTCCCGGTCGAGGAGCGCTGACGCCTCCGGCGGGGGGCCGCTCGGGTTCCCCCGCCACCGGTTCGTCCGGCACGTAGCTGGGCCGGTCCCACCTGGGGCCTGTCGTTTGGATCATGCCGCGCGTCGCGGGGTGTGGCACGCGCGTCTGCGGCGTTGTCGTCGGTTGCCGACTCCCCCGCTCTCGGCTGCGCTCGAGCGGGGGGACCCCCATCGCGTCGCCGCCCTCCTCCGCCTTGCAGCCGCACGCACCACACCCCGCTCGGCTCGGCCGAGAGGCCACGTCGGCTCAGCCGACCTGATCCGAACGACAGGCCCTAGGGGCGCGGGGAACCGCGCGACCAGCCACCGCATACCCGCACCCGAAGTCGGCCCAAGCCGCCTGCGAAGGCAAAGCGGAAGGCGCCCCGGCGTCAGTCCCCCCACGGGCCGACGACCAGGGCGCCTTCCCATGTCCCGGTGCGGATTCCCCCCACGGGATCCGGCCGGGCGTTTGTGAGGACAGCGCCTGAATTCGCTGTGTCGATATGCGGTTGTCGTGCGGTTGTCGTGCCTGCGGTTGAGCACAACGAGCAGAACTCGCCGTACTACCGCGTGTGCGATCTGCCGGGACGCGCACGCTGGGAGGGCCGCTCAAAGCTTCCCGGTGTACGTGCCCCGGCAACGCATCTCTGAGGAAGTCCCCCAAGACATCCCCAGATGCCGGTCCGCGCCCCCCAAGACGCTTTCCGACACCGTCAACTTAGACCTTCGAACCCCTTCGGTGGTTACGTTCACATCACTGTGATCTGTGTCTCTTGCATATGTCCGTTAGATGCGCAAGAGCCCGGATACAGCGAGCGAGGCCCAAGCGTAAGGATGATGCGCGAGCCTTGTGAAGAGCTTATGTGAGGCTCGCGCAGGACTCCAGGGGGTCTCAGTCAAAGGTGCGCAACCTGAGACTGTTCGTCACGACGAACACCGACGAGAAGGCCATCGTGGCCCCCGCGATCATCGGGTTGAGCAGTCCGGCGGCGGCCAGCGGCAGCGCGGCCACGTTGTATCCGAAAGCCCACACCAGATTGCCCTTGATCGTGGACAGGGTCCGCCGGGACAGCCGGATGGCGTCCGCCGCCACCCGCAGATCCCCGCGCACCAGCGTCAGATCGCTCGCCTCGATCGCCGCGTCCGTCCCGGTGCCCATGGCGAGCCCCAGATCGGCGGTGGTGAGCGCGGCCGCGTCGTTGACGCCGTCGCCGACCATCGCGACGACCCGCCCCTCGCCCTGCAGCCGCCGTACGACGTCGACCTTGTCCTCGGGCAGCACCTCGGCGATCACCTCGTCGATCCCGACGGCCGCCGCCACCGCCTCGGCCACGGCCCGGTTGTCCCCGGTCAGCAGCACCGGCGTGAGCCCCAGCGCGCGCAGTTCCCGGACCGCCTCGGCGCTGGTCTCCTTGATCGCGTCGGCGACCACGAGGACCCCGCGCGCGGCTCCGTCCCAGCCGACGACGACGGCCGTACGACCGCCCCGCTCGGCCTCGTCCTTGGCGCGGGCCAGCTCCTGCGGAAGGTCCCCGTAGAGCCGCCCCACGGCCACCTCGCGCCCCTGTACGTGCCCTCGTACACCCCGCCCGGGCACGTTCTCGAAGTGCTCGGCCGCCGGCAGCTCCCCGGCGCGTTCCTGCGCGCCCGCGGCCACCGCGCGGGCGACCGGGTGCTCGGAGGCGTGCTCCAGGGCGCCCGCGAGCCGCAGCAGCTCGGTCTCGTCCGTGCCGTCCGTGACGTACACGTCCTGGAGGGTCATCCGGCCGGTGGTGACGGTCCCCGTCTTGTCGAGGACGACGGTGTCGACGCGCCGGGTGGACTCCAGCACCTCGGGCCCCTTGATGAGGATGCCCAGCTGGGCGCCGCGCCCGGTGCCGACCAGGAGGGCCGTCGGGGTGGCGAGGCCGAGCGCGCACGGGCAGGCGATGATCAGCACGGCGACGGCCGCGGTGAACGCGGCGACGGTGTCGCCGGTCGCGCCGAGCCAGCCGCCGAAGGTGGCGGTCGCGAGGGCCAGGACCACGGGCACGAACACGCCCGCGATCCGGTCGGCGAGCCGCTGCACCTCGGCCTTGCCGTTCTGCGCGTCCTCCACGAGCCGCGCCATGCGGGCGAGCCGGGTGTCGGCGCCGATCCGGCCGGCCTCGACGACGAGCCGCCCGCCGGCGTTCACGGTCGCGCCGGTGACGGGGTCGCCCGGCCCGACGTCCACCGGCACGGACTCGCCGGTCAGCATCGACGCGTCGACCGCCGAGACGCCCTCGACGACCGTGCCGTCGGTGGCGATCTTCTCCCCGGGCCGTACGACGAACCGGTCCCCCACGACCAACCGGTCGGCCGGGATCCGGGTCTCCTGCCCGCCGCGCAGCACGGAGACGTCCTTGGCGCCCAGCTCCATCAGCGCCCTGAGCGCCGCCCCCGCGCTCCGCTTGGAGCGGGCCTCGAGATAGCGGCCGAGCAGGATGAGGGCGGTGACGCCGGCGGCGACCTCCAGATAGATCGCGGAGGCGCCGTCGGTGCGGGAGACGGTGAGTTCGAACGGGTGCCGCATCCCGGGCATGCCCGCGTCACCCAGGAAGAGCGCCCACAGGGACCAGCCGAAGGCGGCCAGCGTGCCCACGGACACGAGGGTGTCCATGGTGGCGGCGCCGTGCCGCAGGTTCGTCCAGGCGGCCCGGTGCAGCGGTGCGGCGCCCCAGACGACGACGGGCGCGGCGAGCGTCAGCGAGAGCCACTGCCAGAAGTCGAACTGCAGGGCCGGGACCATCGCGAGCAGCACGACGGGCGCCGAGAGGAGGACGGAGACGAGGAGCCGGTGGCGCAGGGCCGAGAGCTCGGGGTCGCTCTCGGCCGCGGTCCCGGCCCGGTCGTCGGCGGGCTCCTCGCGGACGGGTTCCTCGGCGGTGTATCCCGTCTTCACCACGGTCGCGATCAGGTCGGCGACCTCGGTCCCGGGCGGACAGCTGATCTTCGCCTTCTCGGTGGCGTAGTTGACCGTCGCGGTCACGCCGTCCATCCGGTTGAGCTTCTTCTCGACGCGGGACGCGCAGGACGCGCAGGTCATTCCCCCGATCAGCAGCTCGACCTCGGCGGTCGGGGCGGCTATCGGCGCGTCGGTGGCGGTGCTCGTCGTCATGGCCGTGGGCGCGATCGGGTCAGGCCCGGCCGGCCAGCTCGAAACCGGCCTCGTCGACGGCGGCGCGCACGGCCTCGTCGTCGAGCGGGGCGGCGGAGACGACGGTGACCTCACCGGTGGCGGCGACCGCCTTGACGGAGGTGACCCCGGGGAGTTCGGAGATCTCGCCTGAGACGGCGCCCTCGCAGTGGCCGCAGCTCATGCCGCTCACCTGGTAGACGGTGGTGACGGAGCCCGCGGTGTCGGTCGATGCGGTCATGTCGTTCTCCTGGGGGAGGCGGATGGGGTCGAAGGGGACCAGAGAGGTCTCCCAGTAACCCCACACTATACCCCTAGGGGGTATTTCTCCAAGAAGGGTCCCGGCGTGCCAGCGAGCGCACCCAGACCACCCCGAGCAGTGCCACGAGCACCATGCCGCCGACGGAGAACAGCGTGAGCAGATGCTGCTGCTCCGTGGTCGGCCGCGGGATGTACCCCTCGGCGAAGAGCCGCTTGTCCAGGCCGCCCGGGGTCAGCCGGGCCACCAGCCAGATCGCGATCCCGTGAGTGGAGTCCCACAGAGCGTGCATCAGCGCGACGCCGGCATACGTGCCCACGACGGGCGCGGCGAACGGGAAGCGCCCGTTCGGACGGCGGTATTCCAGCAGGACGCCGCCCGCGACCGCCGTCCACAGGCCATGGCCGAAGGGAGCGAGCACACCGCGCAGCATCTCGGTCTCCAGCAGCGCGCCGAGGTCGACGCCGACCGTCGAGACGGCCGCGTCGACGGCGTACCCGGCGCTCTCCAGGGCCGCGAAGCCGAAGCCGACGGCGGCGCCCAGCACCACCCCGGCGCGCAGGCCCCGCAGCCTGGTCTGCCGGCGCAGGACGAACATCAGCGCGCCGAGCTTCGCCGCCTCCTCGATCAGCCCCACCCCGACGAACATCCGCAGCGAGGGGTGCAGCAGGTAGGACTCCATCACCGACGCGCCCAGCACGCCCAGCGTGCCGCCGGTCAGGAAGCAGCCCAGGATCAGGCCGACGCCCAGGTCACGGCCGTGCCGCTCGTACGCCCACAGCACGAAGGAGACCGGTACGAGGAAGCTGCCGAGCAGGATCAGGGTCGGCAGCAGGGTGGTGTTCGCGGTGGCGTACGTGACGAGCGCGGTGAGCGCCCACAGCAGCAGCCCGCCGCCCAGGCAGCGCCGCCACAGTCCGGCCCGGATCCGCGGGGCCGACGGAGGGGGCTGCTGCGGTCCGGGGATACGGGCCCGGGGCGCGCCGGGCGGCGGGGAGTGGGTCACGGCAAATCCCCTCGTCGTCAAGGGTCGTCCGGGCAGGGGCGCGCGCCCGGAGCGGATTTACCGGCACTTTATGTAGGGATGTCCTGAATCGCAGTCCGGGGCGGTCGTCCGGAGGAGGGCCGTCCGTGCGGCGGGCGCGTGGCTACGGGGTCGAGGTGGCCGCGGGGGTGCGGGCCGGGCGCTCGTCGGCCAGCGGTTGCAGATAGCGGATCAGGACGTTCTTCAGCTCCCGGACGTACGCCGCGCGCTCGGCGCCCTCGTGGCCCAGGACCAGTTCCAGGCCCGCCTTGTACAGGCCCAGGCACATGTGGGCGGTGCGGGTGAGGTCGGCGGGGGGCGCGTCGGGCAGGAACGAGGCGAGCAGCTCCTCGATACGGGAGAGGAGGGTCGCGTGCAGCGCGTCGTGCTCCTCGGTGATGCGGCCGGGGATGTCGGGGCCGTGCATCAGGGCGAAGAACACCGGGTGGTCGCAGTTGAAGGCGATGAACCGGTCGACGGCCGCGCTCACGGCCTCCTCCACCGGGGTGGCGGGGTCGACCGGGGCGAGCGCCTCGCCGTAGGTCTCCCGCATCTCGTGCATGAGCCGGTCGCCCAGCTCGATCGCGATCGCTTCCTTGTTCGGGAAGAACTGGTACAGCGTGCCCGGTGAGACGCCGGCCTCACGGGCGATCGCGTTGGTGCTGGCGGCGGTGTAGCCGGTGGTGGTGAAGACGGTGGCCGCGGCCTCCAGCAGCTGCGCGATGCGCCGTTCCCCGCGCGCCTGACGGCGGCGCGGCTGTTCCTTCTCCTGGCTCTCGGGCACGCGGTTATCCCCAGCTCTTCGAACGCGGTTGACAAACGCGAGAGGTCGCTCGCATTCTGGGATCAGAAACGCGAGCGCTATCTCGTGTTTTCGATTCTACGGTTTTCACGACTGCTTGCAGGGTGAAGGGGACACCGCACGATGACCGAAGTCAACAGCCCACCCCGCCTCGGGCGATGGACCCGCTTCGTGACCGCCAGGCCGAGGCTGACCCTGCTCGCGGCCCTGGTGCTCACCGTGCTCGCGGTGCTGGCCGGCAGCGGTGTCGCCGACCGGCTGGGCAGCGGCGGCTGGGAGGACCCGGACGCGCAGTCCACCTACGCGACCGAGGCGCTGGAGCGCGGGTTCCCCGAGTCCCAGCCCAATCTGCTGCTGCTCGTCGACTCGGGCGGGGCCTCGGTGGACGCCCCGGCCGTGCGGGCCGAAGCCGCCCGGCTGACCGCCCGGCTCACCGCCGAGAAGGGGATCGTGGGCGTCGGCTCCTACTGGGACACACAGTCGCCCGCCCTGCGCGCGAAGGACGGCCACGAGGCTTTGATCGCCGCCCGCATCACGGGCGACGAGAAGACCATGGGCGAGACCCTCGACCGCATCGCCCCCTCCTACCGGGGCGAACAGGGCCCGGTGCGGGTCAGGATCGGCGGCATCGTCGCCGTGCGGCACGAGATGCAGACCACCATCCAGGAGGACCTCACCCGCGCCGAGATGATCGCCCTGCCGATCACCCTGGTGCTGCTGGTGATGGTCTTCGGCAGCGCGGTCGCCGCCCTGCTGCCGCTCGGCATCGGCATCGTCGCGATCCTGGGCACCAACGCGGTCCTCAGCGGCCTCACCGCGTTCACCGACGTCTCCGTCTTCGCGATGAACCTGACCACGGCCCTGGGCCTCGGCCTCGCCATCGACTACGCCCTGTTCATCGTCCGCCGCTTCCGCGAGGAACTGTCCACCGGCGCCGAACCGCTCGGCGCGATCGCCACCACCCTGCGCACCGCAGGACGCACGGTCCTGTTCTCCGCGCTCACCGTCGCCGTGTCCCTCGCGGCGATGCTCGTCTTCCCCCAGTACTTCCTGCGCTCCTTCGCCTACGCCGGCATGGCGGTCGTCGTGCTGGCCGCCGGGGCCGCCCTGATCCTGCTCCCGGCGGCCCTCGTCCTGCTGGGCGACCGGGTCAACGCCCTCGACCTGCGACGGGCGTTCCGCAGAAGGCCGAAGGCGACGGCAGCCGAAGGCGCGGCTCCTCCGGCCGAGGGCGGCAGGGCCTGGGCCCGCGCGGCGGACCTGGTCATGCGTCGCGCCCCGTTCTTCGCGCTGGCGACGACGGCCGCCCTCGTCCTCCTCGGACTGCCCTTCCTGGGCGTGAAGTTCGGCACGGCCGACGACCGCCAGCTGCCCTCCTCCGCCGAGTCCCATGTCGTGCAGCAGCACCTCAGGGACGGCTTCCCGGGCAACCCCGGCGGCGGCCTGGAAGTCCTCGCCGAAGGGAGCGCGACCGAGGCGCAGTACACCGCCTACAAGGCACGCGTCGCCGCGCTCCCGGAGGTGGTCCGGGTCGACGGCCCGCTGGTGAAGGGCGACGCGGCGTACTTCACCGTGCAGCCCGAGGGCGAGGCCGTCGGTGACGCGGCACAGAACCTGGTCGGGGACCTGCGCGCCCTGAAGGCCCCCTTCGACACCAAGGTGACCGGCACGGCGGCGGTCCTGGTCGACTCCAAGCACGCGATCGGCGCCCAACTGCCCTGGGCGGGAGCCTTCGTCGCCGTCGTCACCCTGCTGCTGGTCTTCCTCCTCACCGGCAGCGTGCTGATCCCGCTCCAGGCGGTGCTGCTCAACGCGCTCAGCCTGACGGCGATGTTCGGCGCGGTGGTCTGGGTCTTCCAGGACGGCCACCTCTCCGGCCTGCTGGGCTTCACCAGCCCCGGCTCCATCGAGACCACCCTGCCCGTCCTGATGTTCTGCGTGGCCTTCGGCCTCTCCATGGACTACGGCGTGTTCCTGCTCTCCCGCATCAAGGAGGAGTACGACGCCACCGGCGACCACGAGCAAGCGGTCCGCCTCGGCCTGCAGCGCACGGGCGGGCTGATCACGGCGGCGGCGGTCATCCTGGCCGTGGTCATGGTCGCGATAGGCACCTCCCGGGTCACCAACACCAAGATGCTCGGCCTGGGCATCGCCCTGGCGGTCCTGATGGACGCGATGGTGATCCGCAGCCTCCTGGTCCCGGCCATCATGCGCCTGACCGGCCGAGCGACCTGGTGGGCCCCGGCCCCCTTGCGCAGGTTCCACGAACGGTTCGGCTTGAGCGAGGGCGACCAAAACCCACCCAGGGGCGCGGGACGTGACAATATGCGGCTCCGCCGCGGGGGCGCGACCAGCCACGATGGACCCGCAGACGAAAGCGGCGACGGAAACGGCGACGGGAGCCCAGATGCAAGCGGTGGTCTTCGAGAAGTTCAGCGAACCGGCTGAGGTACGCGAGGTACCCGACCCCCGCACGGCCCCCCACGGAGTCGTCGTACGCGTCGCAGCCACCGGCCTCTGCCGAAGCGACTGGCACGGCTGGATGGGCCACGACCCCGACATCACCCTCCCGCACGTCCCCGGCCATGAACTCGCCGGAACCGTCGAGGAGACCGGCGCCGGCGTCACCCGCTGGCGCCCCGGCGACCGGGTCACCGTCCCCTTCGTCTGCGGCTGCGGAAGCTGCCCGTCCTGCACGGCCGGCGACCACCAGGTGTGCGAGCGCCAGACCCAGCCCGGCTTCACCCACTGGGGCTCCTTCGCCCAGTACGTGGCCCTGGACCACGCCGATGTGAAC
The DNA here is from genome assembly GCF_040630255.1 of Streptomyces sp. NPDC005820. Classification (NCBI taxonomy): domain Bacteria; kingdom Bacillati; phylum Actinomycetota; class Actinomycetes; order Kitasatosporales; family Streptomycetaceae; genus Streptomyces; species Streptomyces sp. NPDC005820. The sequence continues at coordinate 145,340 of NZ_JBEXXE010000012.1, read as the reverse complement.
CTGGTCGCGATCCCGGACGACCTGTCCTACGGCACCGCGGCCTCCCTCGGCTGCCGGTTCGCCACCGCGTTCCGGGCGGTCGTGCAGCAGGGCCGGGTCGCGGCGGGGGAGTGGGTCGCGGTGCACGGCTGCGGCGGGGTCGGCCTGTCCGCGGTGATGATCGCGGCGGCGAGCGGCGCCCGGGTGGTCGCGGTGGACGTGTCGCCCCGGGCGCTGGAGCTGGCGCGGACGTTCGGTGCGACGGAGTGCGTGGACGCGAGAGAGACACCGGACACGGCGGCGGTGGTCCGTGACCTCACCGGTGGCGGCGCCCATCTCTCCCTGGACGCCCTGGGCTCCCCGGCCACCTGCGCGGCCTCGGTGAACGGACTGCGGCGCCGGGGCCGGCACATCCAGGTCGGTCTGCTGCCCTCGTCCGAGGGCACCACCCCCGTCCCGCTGGCCCGCGCCATCGCCCTCGAACTGGAGATCCTCGGCAGCCACGGCATGGCCGCGCACACCTACCCCGCGATGCTGGAGGCGGTCCGGGCCGGGATTCTGCGCCCCGACCTCCTGGTGACCTCGACGATCACTCTGGACGCCGTGCCGCGGGCGCTGGCGGCGATGGGCACGGCGCCCGGCTCCGGGGTCACCGTCATCGAGCCGTGGAGCTGAGCCGTGGAGCTGAGGAGGGACGACACCGTGCCCCGCGCGAGGGCGGGGCACGGAAGGGAACGGCAGGACGGAGGGGAGGTCAGTCGGTTCTGCGTCCGCGGTTGCCCGGCCGGGCGGCGGCCCAGGTGTGGACGGTGACGGCGTACCAGTAGGGCTTGCCGCCGTCGACGCGGTCGGGCGGGGGGAGGAGTCCGTGCTTGCGGTAGGACCGTACGGTGTCCGGCTGCACCTTGATGTGTGCCGCGATCTCCTTGTAGGACCACAGCCTTCGGTCGGTCATGAGTTGCACCTCCCTGCGCGCGCGGGGGTGGCGGCGGGAGGCCGCCCGGGGGAGCCCGGCGCTGCGCTGGCGATCACCAAGCCTGTGCCCGGCGAACGACGCAGAGTGACTGCGCGAAAGCGGCTGTTGACCGTGCGTGACAGAAGGCCCGCGTACGCGTGACATGTGTAACAGGAAGGGGGTGTTTGTGACGAAGGTGACGCGAAGGCGCGCGAGGGACGTGCGGGAGTGGCGCGTTGACAACCGCGCCGGGGCCCATGACAGAGGTGGGCCGGGCCCGCTGCGACAGGCTCGGCCCCACTCCGTCCCCGCCATCCCCCCGGGACAACCGGATCAATGGACAGGACCCCAGCCTGTATTCAGCCAACCCGCCGGGTCTTGGAAAAATGCGCACCCGGTACGGACCAATCGCCCGAACGGGCCGGCAGCACCAGACCGGTCGCCTCCCCGCTCATCCGGTCCGCCGCCGGGGACGCCGCCGCCGGTGCCCGTCTGGCCTGCGTGAACTCCCTCGGCGTACAGCCCGTCATCGCCTTGAACTCACCGCTGAGATGGGCCTGGTCGTAGAAGCCGCACTGCGCGGCGGTCTCCGCCGCGCTCCGCCCCGCCGCCAGCAGCCGACGGGCGCGTTGCAGCCGCAGCACCCGCGCCGCGGCCTTGGGGCCGAGCCCGATCTGCTCCCGGAAACGGCTCTCCAGGTGCCGTACGCTCCAGCCGACCTCCTCGGCCAGCCGCGGCACCGGAATCGCGCCACCGGTGCGCACCAGCAGCGACCAGGCCCGCACCACCCGCTCCGAACTGGGCACCCCCGCCTCCCACCACCGGGCGAACACCTCGTCCAGCAGCCCGAACCGCTCGGCCCAGCAGGGCAGCGCGGCCAGCGCGGCGGCGAGTTCCCGCAGGGGTGTGGCGAGGGTGTGCGGCAGCTCGTCGGGGTCGACGGTCCGGTTGACGAGCTCGTGCTGCGGCGTCCCGAACAGTGTGAACGCGGCCCAGGGCGTCAACAGCACCTCGACCCCCGACACCCGCCCCCCGTGCTCCCCGACGGCGGGTGTGGTGGTGGGCCCGCAGTACACGGACACGAGGGTCTCCGGCGGTCGTCCGGCCCGGGTGATGCGAATCGGCTGCTCGAACCCCAGCAGCAGGGTCACGGCCCCGATCGGCGTCTCCAACCGCCGCCGAGGCCGATCCATGGCAAGCCGGATCCCGCGATAACTCATCACCCCGGGCCGCAACCGGGGATGGGGATCCGCGCCGGCGAACTCCCAGGATCCACCCGGCCCTTGTCCGGACCGGGTGCGCACCGCGCGAGCAGTCATGGGCACCCATGGTCCTACGTCAGGGCAGTGCCGTTAAGAGGCGCGGGGCTGTATCGATATGCGGCTCCGCCGCGTGGGCGCGACAAGCCACACCCAACCCGCACGCGCGGTCGCGAAGAACCCGCCACCTCAGCAGGCGACGACTACGCCCCGCACGACCGGAGAAACGCCCGCGTACGCTGCGCGATCGGCAACGGCTTGTCCTGCTCGCACGGATACATGTCCTGCTCCACGATCGCGAACAGATCGACATCCAGCTTCCCCGCCGCCTCCAGGACGGGCCCGAGCGCCGGCACACCCGCGGGCGGCTCGCACATCACACCCTGGGCCACCGCCGGCCCGAACGGCGTCCCCTTGGCCTTCACGTCGGCGAGGATCTCCGGGTCCACCTGCTTGAGGTGGAGGTACCCGATCCGCTCCCCGTACGTCTCGATCAGCTTCACGCTGTCGCCGCCGCAGTACGCGTAGTGCCCGGTGTCCAGGCACAGCGACACGAGGTCGGAGTCGGTGCCGTCCAGGAAGCGGACGACGTTCTCCTCGCTGTCGATGTGGGTGTCGGCGTGCGGATGGACGACGATCTGCAGCCCGTACCGCTCCCGCACCTCCTTGCCGAGCCGCTCGGTCAGCGAGGTGAGGTTGCGCCACTGCTCGGGCGTGAGGGTGTCGGACTCCAGCACCTCGCCGGTCTTGTCGTCCCGCCAGAAGGACGGGATGACGACGAGGTGCTTCGCCCCCATGGCCTGCGCGAGCACCGCGTTGTCCGCGACATGCGCCCAGGTCTTCTCCCACACGGCCTCGCCGTGGTGGAGCCCGGTGAAGACCGTGCCGGCGGACACCTTGAGGCCGCGCCGCGCGGTCTCCTCGGTGAGGACGGCCGGGTCGGTCGGCAGATAGCCGTACGGGCCCAGCTCGATCCACTCGTAGCCGGACTGCGACACCTCGTCGAGGAAGCGCTGCCAGGGCACCTGTACGGGGTCGTCCGGGAACCAGACGCCCCAGCTGTCGGGGGCCGATCCGATCCGGATGCGGGAAAGTGAGGAGGGCGATGACTGCGGGGGCTGAGGTGACAACGACGTCATGGGCGTCAGCGTGCGGGCTCTCCCCGGGGGTGTCAAGGCCTGGTCCGAATGTCTGGACAAACTATTGACAGGGTGCCGCGGGCGGGACTACAAAACCGTGGAGAGCCGACACGGGGCCGGGTCCGACGACCGGCCGACACGAAGGGAACGCGAACTCGATGGCGTACGACCTGATCACCATGGGGCGGATCGGGGTGGACCTCTATCCGCTGCAGACGGGTGTGCCGCTCCCGCAGGTCACGTCCTTCGGGAAGTTCCTGGGCGGCTCGGCGTCCAACGTCGCGGTCGCCGCGGCCCGCCTCGGCCGGTCCACCGCCGTGATCACCCGCACCGGCGACGACCCCTTCGGCACCTACCTCCACGAGGCCCTGCGCGGCTTCGGCGTCGACGACCGCTATGTCACCCCGGTGCCGGGCCTGCAGACGCCGATCACCTTCTGCGAGGTCTTCCCGCCGGACGACTTCCCGCTGTACTTCTACCGCAAGCCCAAGGCCCCGGACCTGGAGATCGACGCCCACGAGCTGGACCTCGACGCCATCCGCGAGACCGGCATCTTCTGGATCACCGGCACGGGCCTGAGCGAGGAGCCCAGCCGTACGGCGACCCTCGCCGCCCTCGCGCACCGCGCCAAGGCCGGCACCACGGTCTTCGACCTCGACTGGCGCCCGATGTTCTGGTCCGACCCGGACGCGGCCCGCCCGTTCTACGCCGAGGCCCTCAAGCACACCACCGTCGCGGTCGGCAACCTCGACGAGGTGGAGGTCGCCACCGGCGTCCGCGAACCGCGGGCCGCCGCCCAGGCGCTGCTGGACGCGGGCGTCGAGCTCGCCGTCGTCAAGCAGGGCCCCAAGGGTGTCCTCGCCGTCCACGCCAGTGGTGAGTCCGCCGAGGTCCCGCCGCTGCCGGTGAACGTCCTCAACGGCCTCGGCGCGGGTGACGCCTTCGGCGGCTCCCTCTGCCACGGCCTGCTCGCCGACTGGGACCTGGAGCAGATCATGCGGCACGCCAACGCGGCCGGCGCGATCGTCGCCTCCCGTCTGGAGTGCTCCTCCGCGATGCCGACCGTCGACGAGATCGAGGCGGCCGTCGAGGCGGGTGCCGTCCTGTGAGCGTCGACATCTCCGAGCTCGTCCGGCTGCGCGCCGAGCGCCCCGAGGCGATCGCCGAGGCCGCCGCCCGCCGCCCCCGCCGCCCGCTGCTGGGCGAGAACGGCCGGCTGATGATCGTCGCCGCCGACCACCCCGCCCGGGGCGCGCTCGGCGTCGGCGGCGACAAGCTGGCCATGGCCAACCGCGCCGACCTGCTGGAACGCCTGATCCTGGCGCTGTCCCGGCCCGGTGTGGACGGTGTCCTCGCCACCGCCGACATCCTCGACGACCTGCTCCTGCTCGGCGCCCTCGACGGCAAGGTCGTCATGGGCTCGATGAACCGGGGCGGCCTGCAGGGCTCGGTGTTCGAGCTCGACGACCGCTTCACCGGCCACCGTGCCGAGGACATCGAACGGCTGAACTTCGACGCCGGGAAACTGCTCCTGCGGATCGACTACGACGACCCGGGCTCCCTCACCACCATGGAGACCACGGCCCGGGCCATCGACGCCATGGCGGCCCGCAGGCTGCCCCTGTTCGTCGAGCCGTTCCTCAGCCGGCGCACCCCCGAGGGCAAGGTCGGCAACGACCTCTCCGCCGAGGCCGTCATCAAGTCGATCGCCATCGCCTCGGGTCTCGGCGGCAGCTCCGCCTACACCTGGCTGAAGGTCCCGGTCACCGACAACCCCGACGACATGGCCGAGGTCATGGCGACCTCCACCCTGCCCGCCGTTCTCCTCGGCGGCGAGGTCGGCGGCTCCGTAGAGGAACAAGACGGGGCGTACGAGAAGTGGCGCGGGGCGCTGCAACTCCCCACGGTCCGGGGTCTGGTGGTCGGCCGTTCACTGCTCTACCCGGCGGACGGGGACGTCGCCGCCGCCGTGGACACCGCCGTAGGACTGCTGTGAGGGCCGCATGACGAACAACAGCCTGTACGTACCGCGCGGCACCACCGCCGACGCCGACCACGTCCTCGACATCGACCCGAAGCGGGCCGGCTGGACCTACAGCAGCCTCAGGATCGTCGAGCTCGTCCCGGGCGGCAGCCACTCCTTCACCACCGGTGACAGCGAGTGGATCGTGCTTCCGCTCGAAGGCGGATGTACCGTGCAAACAGAAGAAAACGAGTTCCAACTCCTGGGCAGGGAAAGCGTGTTCGCGTCGGTCTCCGACTTCGCGTACGTTCCCCGCGACGCCCGGGTCACGATCGCCTCCGGCGCGGGAGGCCGCTTCGCCCTGGCAGGAGCGAAGTGCGAGCGACAACTCCCCGCCCGCTACGGCCCCGCGCCGGAGGTCTCCGTCGAAGAACGCGGCAGCGGCACCCAGTTGCGGCACGTCCGCAACTTCGCCTCCGCCGACGCCTTCGACTGCGACAAGCTGATCGCCGTCGAGGTGATCACCCCCGGCGGCAACTGGTCCTCGTACCCGCCGCACAAGCACGACGAGCACCGGCCGGGCGAGGAGGCCGAGCTCGAGGAGATCTACTACTTCGAGATCGACGGCCCGCACGGCTTCGGCTACCAGCGCGTGTCCCCCTCCCGCGAGGGCGGCTCCGACGTGCTCGCCGAGGTCCGTTCCGGTGACGCCGTCCTCGTCCCCGACGGGTGGCACGGCCCGTCGATCGCCCAGCCCGGCCACGCCATGTACTACCTGAACGTCATGGCGGGCCCCGGAGAGAACCGCGAGTGGCGGATCTGCTTCCACCCGGACCACGTAGAGAGCACAGGGGGTTACCGATGACGACCACCAGGCTTACGGTCGCCCAGGCGCTCGTCCGCTTCCTCGCCGCCCAGTACACCGAACGCGACGGCCACCGGCAGCGGCTGATCAGCGCCACCTGGGGCATCTTCGGCCACGGCAACGTGGCCGGCCTCGGCCAGGCGCTGATCGAGTACGGCGACGACATGCCGTTCCACCAGGGCCGCAACGAGCAGTCCATGGTGCACGCGGCCGTGGGCTACGCCCGCCAGTCGAACCGGCTGTCCACCCACGCGGTGACGACGTCCATCGGCCCCGGCGCGACCAACCTGGTCACCGGCGCCGCCCTGGCCACCGTCAACCACCTCCCCGTCCTGCTGCTGCCCGGCGACATCTTCGCGACCCGCGCCGCCGACCCGGTGCTCCAGCAGCTCGAGGTGCCGTACGCGGGCGATGTCTCGGTCAACGACTCGCTGCGCCCGGTGTCCAAGTACTTCGACCGCGTCACCCGCCCGGAGGCCCTGATCCCGGCCGCCCTGCAGGCCATGCGGGTCCTCACCGACCCCGTGGAGACGGGCGCGGTCACCCTCGCGATGCCGCAGGACGTGCAGGCCGAGGCGTACGACTGGCCGGACGAGTTCTTCGCCGAGCGCACCTGGGTCGTCCGACGCCCGGGCGCCGACCCGACCGAGCTCGCCGAGGCGGTCCGGGTGATCCGCTCGGCGAAGCGGCCCCTGATCGTCGCGGGCGGCGGTGTCCACCACAGCCGCGCCGAGGAGGCCCTCGCCGAGTTCGCCGAGGCCACCGGCATCCCGGTCTCCTCCACCCAGGCAGGCAAGGGCTCCCTGCGCTACGACCACCCGCAGGACGTGGGCGGCGTCGGCCACACCGGCACCGCGACCGCCGACGAACTGGCCCGCACCGCGGACCTGATCATCGGCGTCGGCACCCGCTACACCGACTTCACCACCGCCTCCAACACCCTGTTCCAGGGCGAGGGAGTCCGCTTCCTCAACCTGAACATCGCCTCCTTCGACGGCCACAAGCTCGCCGGCACCCCGCTGATCGCGGACGCCCGCAGCGGCCTCCAGGAGCTGACCGAGGCCCTCCAGCTGCACGGGCACCGCGTCGCCGACGCGTACGTCACCGAGTACACGGAGGACAAGGAGCGCTGGGAGCAGCGCGTCGACGCCTGCTACGAGGCCGAGGAGCCGGACACCCGCCCGACGCAGCCGCAGGTCCTCGGCGCGCTCGACGCCCTCGCCGACGAGTCCGACGTGATCATCAACGCGGCCGGTTCGCTCCCCGGCGATCTGCACAAGCTGTGGCGGGCCCGCTCCCGGGACCAGTACCACCTGGAGTACGGCTACTCCTGCATGGGGTACGAGATCCCGGCGGCCATCGGAGTGAAGATGGCCGCGCCCGAGCGGAACGTCTGGGCGCTGGTCGGCGACGGTACGTATCTGATGATGCCGACGGAGATCGTGACGGCCGTGCAGGAGGGGATCGCGATCAAGATCCTGCTCGTGCAGAACCACGGTTACGCCTCGATCGGCGGGCTCTCGGAGTCCGTCGGCGGTGAGCGGTTCGGCACCGCCTACCGCTTCACCTCGGAGGACGGCACCTTCACGGGGGCGCCGCTCCCCGTCGACCTGGCCGCCAACGTGGCGAGCCTGGGCATGCGCGTCCTGCGCGCGAAAACCGTCCGCGAGCTGCGCGAGGCCCTCGCCGAGGCGCGCGCCGCCGACACTCCCACTTGTGTCTACGTGGAGACCGAAACGGCCGACACTGTGTCGGGCCCGCCGCCCGCGCAGGCCTGGTGGGATGTACCTGTCGCCGAGACCGCGACCCGATCGTCCGCGGTGAAGGCACGAGAGCTGTACGAACGGCACGTCTCCACCCGACGCCGCCATCTGTGAAGGAGTACTCGGTCATGACGAAGATCGTCAACCACTGGATCGGCGGCAAGACCGTCGAAGGCGCGTCGGGCACGTTCGGTCCGGTCACGGACCCGGCGACCGGCGCGGTCACCACCAAGGTCGCGTTCGCGACGGTGGACGAGGTCGACGCGGCGGTCGCGGCCGCCAAGGACGCCTACGTCTCCTGGGGCCAGTCCTCGCTGGCCAAGCGCACGGAGATCCTGTTCCGGTTCCGCGCGCTGCTGGACGCCAACCGTGACGCGATCGCCGAGCTGATCACCGCCGAGCACGGCAAGGTGCACAGCGACGCGCTCGGCGAGGTGGCCCGCGGTCTGGAGATCGTGGACCTGGCCTGCGGCATCAACGTCCAGCTGAAGGGCGAGCTGTCGACGCAGGTCGCGAGCCGCGTGGACGTCTCGTCCATCCGCCAGCCCCTCGGCGTCGTCGCCGGCATCACGCCGTTCAACTTCCCGGCGATGGTCCCGATGTGGATGTTCCCGATGGCCATCGCGACGGGCAACACCTTCGTGCTGAAGCCGTCCGAGAAGGACCCGTCGGCGTCCATCAAGATCGCCGAACTGCTGGCCGAGGCCGGTCTCCCCGACGGCGTGTTCAACGTCGTGCACGGCGACAAGGTGGCGGTCGACCGCCTCCTGGACCACCCGGACGTCAAGGCCGTCTCCTTCGTCGGCTCGACCCCGATCGCCCGCTACATCCACACCACGGCCTCCGCGAACCACAAGCGGGTCCAGGCCCTGGGCGGCGCCAAGAACCACATGCTGGTCCTGCCGGACGCCGACCTGGACGCGGCCGCCGACGCCGCCGTCTCCGCCGCCTACGGCTCGGCGGGCGAGCGCTGCATGGCGATCTCGGCCGTGGTCGCGGTCGGCACGATCGGCGACGAACTGGTGGAGAAGATCCGCGAGCGCGCCGAGAAGATCAAGATCGGCCCCGGCAACGACCCGACCTCGGAGATGGGCCCGCTCATCACCGCCGTCCACCGCGACAAGGTGGCGTCCTACGTCACGGGCGCGGCGGCGGAGGGCGCCGAGGTGGTCCTCGACGGCACCGGCTTCACGGTCGACGGCTTCGAGGACGGCCACTGGATCGGCATCTCCCTGCTCGACAAGGTCCCGACCTCCGCGAAGGCCTACCAGGACGAGATCTTCGGCCCGGTGCTGTGCGTGCTCCGCGTGGACACGTACGAGGAGGGCGTGGCGCTGATCAACAGCTCGCCGTTCGGCAACGGCACCGCGATCTTCACCCGGGACGGCGGCGCGGCCCGCCGCTTCCAGCTGGAGATCGAGGCCGGAATGGTCGGCGTGAACGTCCCGATCCCGGTCCCCGTCGGCTACCACAGCTTCGGCGGCTGGAAGGACTCGCTCTTCGGCGACCACCACATCTACGGCAACGACGGCACGCACTTCTACACCCGTGGCAAGGTCGTCACCACCCGCTGGCCCGACCCCGCGGACGCCCCGTCCGGCGTGGACCTGGGCTTCCCGCGCAACCACTGAGGCCGACTCCCGGGGCCGTCCGCATCGCGGACGGCCCCGTTTTTTATGGCGTGCCCGCTACGGTTCCCGTACGGCGCCGGAAACCGGAATGTACGGGCACGACTGCTGTTTACGCACGCCAGTGCGCATTTGATCTACGGATTCCGTAGGAAAACGTCTATTGACGTGCTGGTTTCGTCGGGGTTCGATCAGCGCAATCTGTTGCACGAGTCGATCGGATCCGCCGCATGACCGACACGCTCCGCCCTGTCGACACCGCCCTCCCCGAGGCGCCCGGCAGTCCCCAGACGCTCAAGCGCTCCATCGGCGTCGTCGGCGGCACCCTCCTCACGCTGTCCTGCGTGACCCCCGCCTCCACCCTCTTCGTGGTCGTGCCGGACCTGTTCGGCTCGCTCGGCACCGCGACCGCCCTCACGATCGCGATCGGCTCGCTGCTCTGTATCGCCGTGGCGTTCTGCTACTCGGAGCTGGGCACCCTCATCCCCAGCGCGGGCGGCGAGTACGCCATGGTCTCGACGCTGGCCGGACGCCTCGCCGGCTGGCTGGTCTTCGTCCTCTCCCTGCTGGTCGTGCTGATCGTCCCGCCGGTGATCGCGATGGGCACCGCCGACTACCTCGCCCCGGTGGTCCACCTCGACCCCTCCCTCGCCGGTGCCGGCGTCATGCTCCTGGCCACCCTCGCCGGCCTCCTCGACCTGCGCGCCAACGCCTGGATCACCGGCGTCTTCCTGGTCCTGGAGGTGATCGCCGCAGCCGTCGTGGCCGTCCTGGGCTTCGCACACGGCCACCGGGGTCCCGGCAGCCTGGTCTCAATGAGGGTCGCGGACGCCCACGGCGGCACCGACACCGTCACCGCGATGCTGGTCGTCTCCGGCCTCGCCATCGCCCTCTTCGTCACCCAGGGCTTCTCGACCGCCGTCTACCTCTCCGAGGAGCTGGAGCACCCGCGCCGCAACGTCGCCCGCACGGTCCTCGCCACCCTCGCCATCTCCTCCGTGATCATCCTGGTCCCGGTCGTCGCCATCACCTTCGGCGCCTCCGACCTCGCCCAGCTCACCGGCGGCGACATCGGCGCCATGGTCACGGCCTGGTCGAACTCCGCCGTCGGCACCTTCGTCAGCCTCTGCGTGGCCCTGGCGATCATCAACGCCGGCATCGTGATGGTCATCCAGAACTCCCGCGTCCTGTTCGCCTCCGCCCGCGACAAGGCCTGGCCCGAGCCGGTCAACCAGGTCTTCGCCAAGCTCGGCCGCTTCGGCTCCCCCTGGGTCGCCACCCTCGCCGTCGGCGTCCCCGGCGCCGCCCTGTGCTTCGTGAACCTCGACACCCTCTACGGCGTCACCGGTGTCTCCGTCACCGGCATGTACCTGCTCGTCGCGGTCGCGGCCCTGCTCTCCCGCCGCGGCCACCACCGGCACACCCCCGCCTGGCGCATGCCCCTGTGGCCCGCCGTACCGGTCCTGCTGATCGCCGTACTCGCCTACATCCTCACCCAGCAGGAGACGAGCTACCTCCTGTGGACCGGCGGCATCACCGCCGCCGCCACCCTCTACTGGGCCCTCTACCTCCGCCCCCGCCCCGACACCCGCTGGCTGGTCACCCTGCCCGAGGACGCACAGGCCTGACACCGCCCGATACCGTCCCGATACCGCGCCTGGTGTACGTACGGGGGGTCACGTACGCCGCTGGGAGGGCGGGCAGTTCGGCCTCCGGTCGACAACTCCCCGACAGGTTGACCCCGTACCGTTGAAGCATGGATCTTCGACTGCCCGGTCTGCGAGGACCACGGCGGCCGCGACGGCTCCTCGCCGCCGCGGCCGCCGTCGTCGTACTCGCCGGGGCCGGCACGTGGACGGCCGTCGCCGATGACGACGACCGGCCCGCGGTGCGCCACAGCGATCAGGTGATGTCCGTCGACGGCGTACGCCTGGACACCTCCTACTTCACCGCCGGCGGCTCCGGCCGCCGCCCCGCCGTCCTCCTCGGCCACGGCTTCGGCGGCACCAAGGACGACGTACGGCAGCAGGCCGAGGACCTCGCCCGCGCCGGGTACGCGGTCCTGACCTGGTCGGCGCGCGGCTTCGGGAAGTCCACCGGCAAGATCGGGCTGAACGACCCCCAGGGCGAGGTCGCCGACGTCTCGAAGCTGATCGACTGGCTCGCCGCGCAGCCCCAGGTGGAGCTGGACAAGAAGGGCGACCCGCGCGTCGGCGTCGCCGGCGCCTCCTACGGCGGCGCGATCTCCCTGCTCGCCGCCGGGTACGACGACCGGGTCGACGCCATCGCCCCCTCGATCACGTACTGGAACCTCGCGGACGCCCTGTTCCCCGACGGTGTGTTCAAGAAGCTGTGGACCGGCATCTTCTTCAACACGGCCGGCGGCTGCGACAAGTTCGAGCCCGCGCTGTGCGCGATGTACCAGCGGGTCGCCGAGTCCGGCACCCCGGACGCCGCCGCCCGCGCGATGCTCGAGGAGCGCTCGCCGTCCGCCGTCGCCGACCGCGTCAAGGTCCCCACCCTCCTCGTCCAGGGCCAGGCCGACTCGCTCTTCACCCTCGCCCAGGCGGACGCCGCCGAGAAGGCGATCAAGGCCAACGGCGCCCCCGTCGACGTCGACTGGATCGCGGGCGGCCACGACGGCGGCAACCTGGAGGCCGACCGCGTCCAGGCCCGGATCACCGCCTGGTTCGACCGCTACCTCAAGGGCGAGAAGAGCGTCGACACCGGCCCCGCCTTCCGTGTCACCCGCACCGGAGGCGTCGACTCCACCGACGGGACGGTCCCGCTGCGGGGCGCGAGCGGCGACAGCTACCCCGGCCTGGAGCACGACCGCGAGACCATCGCCCTGACCGGCCGCGAGCAGTCCTTCGACAACCCGGCCGGCGCCAGCCCGCCCGCCCTCTCCGCCCTGCCCGGCCTCGGCGGCTCCGCCCTCGGGCAGCTCTCCGCGTTCGGCGTCGGCGTCTCCCTCGACTTCCCCGGCCAGTACGCCGCCTTCGAGTCCGCACCCGTCAGCGGCGAGCTGCGGATCACCGGCTCCCCGACGGTCACCGTCCATGTGAAGTCCACCAGCGACGAGGCCGTCCTCTTCGCCAAGGTGTACGACGTCGGCCCCGACGGCAGCCGACAGCTCCCCTCCCAGCTGGTCTCCCCGGTCCGCGTCGAGGGCGCCAAGGCCGGCCAGGACGTCACGATCACCCTCCCGGCGATCGACCACGACATCGAGGACGGCCACCGGCTGAGCCTGGTCCTCGCCTCCACCGACCTCGGCTACGCCTCCCCGGCCGCCCCGGCGACGTACACGGTCTCCCTGAAGGGCGGGCTGCGGGTTCCCACGGCACCCGGCGTCACGACCGCCGCCGCCCCCCTCCCGTCCTGGGTGTGGTGGCTGCCCCTCGCCGGCGCGGCCGTCGCCCTGCTGCTCCTGCTGACCGGCCGCCGCCGCACCGCGATGCCGGCCCCCGACCCGGAACTCGCCGAGGTCCCGCTGCAGATCGCCGGCCTGAGCAAGAAGTACGCGGGCGGCGACCGCTACAGCGTCCGCGAACTCTCCTTCCAGGTGGAGAAGGGCCAGGTGCTGGGCCTCCTCGGCCCCAACGGCGCCGGCAAGACGACCACCCTGCGCATGCTGATGGGCCTCATCAAGCCCGACGAGGGCGAGATCCGGCTCTTCGGCCACGCCGTCCGCCCCGGCGCCCCCGTCCTCTCCCGGGTCGGCTCCTTCGTCGAGGGCGCGGGCTTCCTGCCGCACCTCACCGGCCGGGAGAACCTCGACCTGTACTGGAAGGCCACCGGCCGCCCCGCCGAGGACGCCCATCTGGAGGAGGCCCTGGAGATCGCCGGCCTCGGCGACGCCCTGGCCCGCGCCGTACGGACGTACTCCCAGGGCATGCGCCAGCGCCTGGCCATCGCCCAGGCCATGCTGGGCCTGCCCGACCTGCTGATCCTCGACGAGCCGACCAACGGACTCGACCCGCCGCAGATCCGCGAGATGCGCGAGGTGATGATCCGGTACGCGGCCGCCGGACGCACGGTGATCGTCTCCAGCCATCTGCTGGCGGAGGTCGAACAGTCCTGCACCCACCTCGTGGTCATGGACCGTGGCCGGCTCGTCCAGGCCGGTCCCGTCGCTGAGATCGTCGGCTCCGGCGACACCCTCCTCGTCGGCACCGCCACCCCCGTGGAGGAGCCTGTCCTGGAGAAGGTCGCCGCACTGCCCGGCATCGCCTCGGCGGACCGCACCGACGACGGCCTGCTGGTACGGCTCGACGCCGACGGCAGCGCCCAGCGACTGGTCGCCGAACTCGTCCGGCTGGACGTGCCCGTCCAGTCGGTCGGCCCGCACCGCCGCCTGGAGGACGCCTTCCTCACCCTGATCGGAGGTTCCGCATGAGCACGCTCACCGAGGTCGCCTCCGGCTACCGGGCAGGCCGCACCCTGCCGTTGCGCGTCGAGCTGGCCCGTCAGCTCAAGCGCCGCCGCACGCTCGTCATGGGCGGCATCCTCGCCGCCCTGCCGTTCGTGCTGCTCATCGCGTTCGCCATCGGCGGCGAGCCGGGCGGCCGCAACAACCAGGTCACCCTGATGGACACGGCGACCGCGTCCGCCGGCAACTTCGCGGCCGTCAACCTGTTCGTGTCGGCGGGCTTCCTGCTGGTCATCCCGGTCGCCCTGTTCTGCGGGGACACGGTCGCCTCGGAGGCCGGCTGGTCCTCCCTGCGCTATCTGCTCGCGGCGCCCGTGCCCCGGGCCCGGCTGCTGTGGTCCAAGCTCGTCGTGGGCCTCGCGCTCAGCCTCGCCGCGATGATCCTGCTGCCGGTCGTCGCCCTCGCCGTCGGCACCGCCGCCTACGGCTGGGGACCGCTGGAGCTGCCCACCGGCGGCACGCTCGACGCGGTCACCGCGTCGCAGCGCCTGCTGGTCGTCGTGGGATACATCTTCGTCTCCCAACTCGTCACCGCCGGGCTCGCGTTCTGGCTGTCGACGAAGACCGACGCCGCCCTCGGCGCGGTCGGCGGCGCGGTCGGACTGACCATCATCGGCAACGTCCTGGACGCCGTCACCGCCCTCGGCGACTGGCGCGACTTCCTGCCCGCGCACTGGCAGTTCGCCTGGGCCGACGCCGTCCAGCCCGACCCCGAGTGGTCCGGCATGCTCCAGGGCACGGCCGTCTCCGTGACGTACGCCCTCGTCCTGTTCGCCCTGGCCTTCCGCGGGTTCGCCCGCAAGGACATCGTGTCCTAGACCGATTCGCAACCGGCCCGCAACCTCCCGGGCCGCACGTTCCGGCCCCCTGTCCCGTCACAGTCACAGACATCGACGGACACAGGGGGCCGACACATGACAACGCATCGGATACCGCATCGGATACCAGCACTCCTCGCCGGAGCGGCGGTTACCGCGCTGCTGCTCACCGGCTGCGCCGCCGGCGACTCCTCGGGCAGCAAGGCCTCCGACGGGGCGGCGCGCGGCAGCGAGGCCTTCCCCGCACCGGACGCGCCCGCCACCGAAGTGGACGGCGACAAGGCCGCCGCCGACCACCTCTCCACCTTCGCCCTGGACGTCGACACCGCCTCCTACGGCTACGCCCGCCGCACCCTCGCCGACGGCGCGCTGCCCGATCCGTCCACGGTCCGCCCCGAGGAGTTCGTCAACAGCTTCCGCCAGGACTACGAACGCCCCGACGGCAACGGCTTCTCGGTCACCGTGGACGGCGCCCGCACCGGCGACGACGACTGGTCCCTGGTCCGCGTCGGCCTCGCCACCCGCGCCGAGGACGAGGAGAGCGAACGCCCGCCCGCCGCCCTCACCTTCGTCGTCGACGTCTCCGGCTCGATGGGCGAACCCGGCCGGCTGGACCTCGCCCGGCACTCCCTGGACACGATGACCGACCGGCTGCGCGAGGACGACTCCGTCGCGATCGTCACCTTCAGCGCCGACGCCGAGACCGTCCTGCCCATGACCCGCCTCGGCGACCACCGGGCCCGCGTCCACGACGCGATCGACCGGCTGAGGCCCGACGACTCCACCAATCTCGGCGCCGGTGTCGAGACCGGTTACGACACCGCCGTGAAGGGCCTGCGCAAGGGTGCCACCAACCGGGTCGTCCTGGTCTCCGACGCCCTCGCCAACACCGGCGACACCGACGCCGACGCGATCCTGGAACGCATCGACACCGACCGCCGCGAGCACGGCATCACCCTGTTCGGGGTCGGCGTCGGCAGCGACTACGGCGACGCCCTCATGGAACAGCTCGCCGACAAGGGCGACGGCCACACCGTCTACGTCTCCGACGAGGACGAGGCCCGCGAGGTGTTCTGCGACGACCTCCCGCAGAACATCGAGCTGACCGCCCGCGACGCCAAGGCCCAGGTCGCCTTCGACCCCGAGACGGTCGCCGACTTCCGGCTCGTCGGCTACGAGGACCGCGCGGTCGCCGACGACGACTTCCGCGACGACCGGGTCGACGGCGGCGAGGTCGGCCCCGGCCACACCGTCACCGCCCTCTACGCCGTGCGCACCCGGCCCGGCGCCCAGGGCCGCCTCGCCACCGCCACCGTCCGCTGGCTCGACCCCGACACCCGCACCCCGCACGAGAACTCCGGCAGCCTGACGGCCGACGCCCTCCACGAGTCCCTCTCCACCGCCCCCGCCCGCTTCCAGGTCACGGCGACGGCGGCCTACTTCGCCGACGTCCTGCGCCACACCGGGCACCCCCTGCCGGACACCCCGTCCCTCGCCGAACTGGCCGACCGCGCCCACGACTTGGCCGACCGCACCGAGGACCAGGACGTACGGCGCCTCGCCGAGGCCATCGACGAGGCGGACCGGATCGGCGGCCCGGACCGCGGGCGTTGAATTTTCCTTACTTACGGGTAAGTTGACCCACCGAACACCTGCCAGCCGCACACGACACGGGAGCCGTCATGGGCGTACGCAAGGATCTGAAGCGGGCGAAGCGACGCACCGACCTCGCCTCCCGCACCCGTGTCGAGGTCACGAGGGACGCCTCCGGAGTCGTACGAGAGGCACGCACCGCACCCCTGGTGGAGCCGCCCACGACGGGCAGCATCGCCGACCTGCCGTTCACCAACGCGGCCGAGGCGCCCGGCGCGGTGGTCCTGCGCCGCCGGCACGACGACGGCTGGCGGCCGGTGGCCGCCACCGTCTTCGCCGCCGAGGTCACCGCCGTGGCGAAGGGCCTGATCGCCCAGGGACTCGAACCGGGCGGCCGGGTCGCGATCATGTCCCGCACCCGCTACGAGTGGACCCTCCTGGACTTCGCCGTCTGGGCGGCCGGCGGGCTGACCGTCCCGATCTACGCCACCTCGTCCGCCGACCAGGTCGACTGGATCGTCCGCGACTCCGGCGCCACGCTCGTCGTCGTGGAGAACGCCGAGAACGCGGCGACGGCCACCACCGGCACGGCCCACCACCCCCGGCCGCCGCAGATCCTCGAACTCGACGCGGACGCCGTCGGCACCCTCACCGCCCTCGGCCGTGTCCTCCCCGACGAGGAGGTCGCCAAGCGCCGCGCGGCCCTCACCCCCGACACCACCGCCACCCTCTGCTACACCTCCGGCACCACCGGCCGCCCCAAGGGCTGTGTCCTCACCCACGCCAATCTGCACGCCGAGGCCGCCAACCTCCTCGAACTGCTCCACCCGATCTTCAAGGAGGTCACCGGCGAGATCGCCTCCACCCTCCTCTTCCTGCCCCTCGCCCACATCATGGGCCGCACCCTGCAGATCGCCTGTCTCATGGCCCGTATCGAGACCGGCCACTTCCCGAGCGTCAAGCCCGACGAACTGCGGCCCGCGCTCAAGGAGTTCCGGCCCACCTTCCTGGTCGGCGTGCCCTATCTCTTCGAGCGCATCCACGACACCGGCCGCGCCACCGCCGAGAAGATCGGCCGCGGCGCCTCCTTCGACCGCGCCGAACGCATCGCCGTGCGCTTCGCGGAGGCGTACCTGCGGAAGTTCCTCGACCGCGGCAAGGGCCCCGGCCCCGGCCTCTACGCCGCGTGGGCCCTGTACGACCTGCTGGTCTACCGCCGCATCCGCAACGAACTCGGCGGCCGGATGCGGTACGCCATCAGCGGCGGCTCCCCGCTCGACCGCACCCTGAGCCTCTTCTTCTACGCCGCCGGAATCATCGTCTACGAGGGGTACGGCCTCACCGAGACCACCGCCGCCGCCACCCTCGTCCCACCGCTGCAACCCCGGCCCGGCACGGTCGGCCGGCCCGTCCCCGGCACCGCCGTCCGCATCGCCGACGACGGGGAGATCCTGATCAAGGGCGGGGTGGTCTTCCCCGCGTACTGGAACAATCCGGCCGCCACCGCCGAGGTTCTCACCGACGACTGGTTCGCCACCGGCGACCTCGGCGCCCTCGACGAGGACGGCTACCTCACCATCACCGGCCGCAAGAAGGACCTGCTGGTCACGTCCGGCGGCAAGAACGTCTCCCCGGCTGTCCTGGAGGACCGGCTGCGCAGCCGCACCCCGGTCGGCCAGTGTCTGGTCGTCGGCGACAACCGTGCCTTCGTCGGCGCCCTGATCACCCTCGACCCCGACGCGGTCGCCCACTGGCTGGCGGTCCGCAAGCTGCCGGCCGACACCCCCCTCTCCGAGCTCGCCCGCGACCCGCGGATGTGCGCCGACGTCCAAAAGGCCGTCGACTACGCCAACGAGGCCGTCTCCCGTGCCGAGTCGATCCGCGCCTTCACCCTGGTCGAGGGCGAGTTCACCGAGGCCAACGGCCTGCTCACGCCGTCCCTGAAGGTGAAGCGGCACGCGGTGACGGCGCGGTACGCGCAGGAGATAGAGGACCTGTACCGCAAGTGACGCACACGAACGGCGGGCCACCGGAGAACCGGTGACCCGCCGTGCGGTACGTCCGACCGAGGCTCAGCCGTTGCCCGCGCCGTTGCCCGACAGGGCCGAGATGTCGTCCAGGATGTGCGACAGCGGCTCGTCGCCCTTGGCCTGGGTGCTGTTCTCGGTGCACTGCTGGTTCTGCGGGGAGGACAGGACGTTGATGTCCTGGACGTTGATCGGGACGGCGCCGACGAGGCCCTGCAGGTTCAGCTTGGCAGGCAGGCCGACGCACGGCTTGTTCAGCGAACCCTGGACCAGCGAGAGCTGCGGGCTCATGTCGCCGAAGGTGGCCGAGTTGCCGAACTCCTGCGAGGCGCCGTTGCCGCTGGCGGAGGTCGTGCCGCTGTCGTCGCCGATGGCCAGGGCCTGCGGGGCGGAGGCGACAGCGACACCGGCCAGGGACGCGGCGACGGTCGCGGTTGCCCACAGCTTCTTCATGATCTTTACCCTTTCGAAAAGCGGACTCCGGGGGAGGAGCCGCGTGATCGTCAACGCGTCAGCCCCGGGGAATGTTGCGTATTTTGCCCCGATTGGGGCAGCGCATCGGGTAGAGGTGTTGCGCGCCCCTCGCCCGTGCGTCGAAACCGCGGGCCACCGGTGATCCGGGTGGCCCGCTGTCGAGGTGGAACTCAGTGGTTGGCGGCGCCGTTGCCCGCGAGCAGCGAGATGTCGTCCAGGATGTGCGACAGCGGCTCGTCGCCCTTGGCCTGGGTGCTGTTCTCGACGCACTGCTGGTTCTGCGGGGCGGACAGGACGTTGATGTCCTGGACGTTGATCGGGACGGCGCCGACGAGGCCCTGCAGGTTCCCCTTGACGGGCAGGCCGATGCAGGGCTTGTTGAGGGAGCCCTGGATGAGCGCCATCTGGGGGCTCATGTTGCCGAAGGTGGCTGAGTTGCCGAACGACTGGCTGGCGCCGTTGCCGCTGGCGGAGGTGGTGCCACTGTCGTTGCCGATGGCGAGCGCCGGAGCTGCGGCAGCGGCGGAGGCGCCGACGACGGAAGCGGCGACCGCGGCGGCGGCCAGAACCTTCTTGATCACTTGCTAGTCCTTTTCTGGAGAAACCCCGTCCATCGGAGCGTTCTGATCAACTGCCCAGCCGTGTTTTGGTTGCCCTCCTTCACTCGGATGGCCGAAGTGCCGCAACCATTCCCCGCTTACCGGGTTTGAGCCGGTGGCAGGCACATGGTTCTGGCCCGAGGCCAGGACAGCGAAAGGAAAAAGCGAAATGCTGAAGAAGGCAATGGCCGTGGCGGCGGTCACCACGTCCGTCATCGGTGTGTCGGCGGCGGCCGCGCCTCAGGCACTTGCCATCGGGGACGACGCCGGCACCACCTCCGCCAGCGGCAACGGTGCGCGCGAGTCGTTCGGCAACTCGGTGACCAAGGGCGACATGAGCCCACAGGCCACGCTGGTCCAGAGCTCCCTGAACAAGCTGTGCGTCGGCCTGCCCGTCAAGGGGAACGTGCAAAGCCTCCTGGGCGCGCTCCTGGACGTCGCCGTCCAGGACGTCAACGTCCTGTCCGCCCCGCAGAACCAGCAGTGCGCCGAGAACAGCACCCAGGCCAAGGGCGACGAGCCGCTGTCGCACATCCTGGACGACATCTCCGCGCTCTCGGGCAACGGCGCGCAGAACGGCTGACGGCCGGCACCACCCGTCCCGGACGGCCCGCACATCGGTGCGGGCCGTCCGGCTTTTTATATGAAGACATTCGAGTGAATACCCCGACCGCACGCGTTCGAGGCTTTCCCGTGCCGTCAATCTCTCGTGTGCAGCCTGCAGGTCATGGGGCGAGCCGATCCGACCGCGCTCGCTCGGTTCCGACCGTCAACTAGGCATGGCCGCAGAGAAGGGAAAATTCATGAAGAAGAGTGCTGCTGTCGTCGCGGGTCTGATTCTGGCCCTGGGCGCCGCCACTCCGGCGTTCGCCGACAACGAGACCATCGGCGTCGCGTCCCACTCTCCGGGCTTCCTGTCCGGAAACGTGGTCCAGATCCCGATCGACGTCAACGCCAACGTGTGCGGCAACACGATCAGTGTGATCGGGCTGCTGAACCCGGCGATCGGTAACCACTGCAGCAACCGCTGACGCCACGTCACTCCAGCCCTTCGGCTGGGCCGAGGCCGGCCCCGGGACAGCTTTCGCGCGTTCCGGGGCCGGCTTTTCCCACTTCTTCGAGCAGGAAGACGATGAGAGTGCGCAAGACCCTGAGAAAGGGGATGGTCGCGGCCGCCGCCGCGACGAGCATCCTGTACCTGTGCGGTGGCGTCGCCGTCGCGGACACCGGCGGGGACGGTACGGCCACGAGCACGCCGGGAGTGGTGTCGAGCGCCCCCGACGCGACCCAGTCGCCCGAGCCCACGACCCACACCCACGAGACGACGTCGTCCGGCGACCACGACGCCGCCCACCGCGGCTACGGCGACGAGGACTCCGGCTACGACAACTCCGAGAAGCCGGGCCACGAGAAGCCGGGCCACGACAAGCCGGGCCACGACAAGCCGGGTCACGACGCGCCCGGTTACGGGGGTCACGAGAGCCCCGGTCAGGGCGACCACGAGAAGCCCGGCCACGAAATGCCCGGTCACGGCGATCACCAGAAGCCGGGCCATGACGAGCACGGCAAGCCCGGTCATGGCGAGCACGGCAAGCCGGGCCATGACGAGCACGGCAAGCCCGGTCATGGCGAGCATGGGAAGCCGGGCCATGACGAGCACGGCAAGCCCGGTCATGGCGAGCATGGGAAGCCGGGCCATGACGAGCACGGCAAGCCCGGTCATGGCGAGCACGGCAAGCCG
>NZ_JBEXXE010000012.1:0-124008 GCF_040630255.1 Streptomyces sp. NPDC005820 | reverse complement strand
GGCCACGACGAGCACGACAAGCCCGGTCATGGCGAGCACGGCAAGCCGGGCCACGACGAGCACGACAAGCCCGGTCATGGCGAGCACGGCAAGCCGGGCCACGACGAGCACGACAAGCCCGGTCATGGCGAGCACGGCAAGCCCGGCCACGGCGACCACGGCAAGCCGGGTCACGGCGACCATGACAAGCCGGGCCATGACGACCACGACAAGCCGGGCCACGACGACCACGACAAGCCCGGTCACGGTGGACAAGAAGGCCCGGGTTACGGCGACAACGGCGGCCCCGGTCACGGGGAACACGACTCCAGCCACGGCACGCACCCGCCGCACACCAAGCCGCCGTACACGCCCCCGTCGTCCCACACCCACCCGCCGCACACCCAGCCCCCGCACACGACTCCGCCGTCGCACACCTACCCGCCCCACAAGCCGCCGGAGCTGTCCCACACCGGCAGTGAGGCGATGCTGGCGGCCACGGGCGTCAGTGCCGCGCTGATCACGGGCGGCGCCATCCTGTACCGGCGAGGCCGGACCGCGTCCCGCCGATGACCGCGCCGGGTGCCGGACGCCCTCGCGCCCGGCACCCGCGCCGCACGGCCCCCGTACGCCCCGTCAGCGGCTCCCCGCCTTCTCGTCGTCCGTCTGCTCCGCCGAGGGCTGTGGCGCGGGTGCGGGCACCCGGCCGAGCCGGGCGGCGGCCGGCCGGGTTCCCGGTGGGACGGAACGGGGCAATCGGTCCCGCAGGCGCCGGGTGACATGGGCGCACCACAGCCGCCGCATCGCCCGTCCGGGGGCGGGGTCGTCCCCGGCGTACCAGGCCAGTTCACGGCCCTGCGGCGCCGGACGCAGCGCGGCGAGCGGTGCGTAGTTCTCGACGACGAACGTCCGCCCCGGCAGCGGCTCCCCGGCCGGCAGCGGACGGTGGGTCAGATCCAGGTGCTGGGCGCGTACGACGTCCAGTCCGGCGGCGTCGGCGAAGAGCCGGAACTGCGCGCCGGGACGGGGGTTGAAGTCGAGCAGGTGGTAGGCGCCGGTACGGCCGCAGCGGCGGAAGTCCAGGTCGAGGACGCCCCGGTAGCCGAGGGTGCCGACGAGCCGTTCGGCGAGCCTGCCGACCTGCGGGTTCTCGGTCCACTCGCCCACCGCCGTCAGCCCGGCCCCACGCGGCCAGGAGCACAGCTTGCGCCCCGCCCCGCCGCCGCGCAGCGCCCCGCGGCGGTCGGCGTACCCGTGGAGGAACCAGTCCCGGTCGGGGCCCGGCGGCAGGAAGGCCTGGAGCAGCAGCCGGCTGCCCGCTTCCTCGGTGCGCAGATACAGCTCCCGCGCGTCATGGGCGGAGCGCACCACGACCGTGCTGCGCAGTCCGCTGCCGGCCGGCAGCAGCCAGGGCCGGCTCCACTTCGCCACCAGCGGCAGCCCGAGGCGCCGGGTGGCGAAGACGGCCTGCTCGGCGCTGTCGGGGAGCACCGTCTCGGGGTGCGGCACGTCCGCCGCGGCGCACAGCGCGGCCAACTCGGCCTTGTCGGCGACCCGTTCGGGCAGTGCGCCGGGCTGCCGCGGCAGCAGATAGGCGGGGGTCAGCTCCTCGCGCAGCCGGGCCACGGCGACCGCGCCCGCGTCGTCCATGGGGATCAGCACGGCGGGCCGTCCGACGCGGGCGGCCACGCGCAACAGTACGGCGGCGATGTCGGCGGGCGCGGCGCCGGGCGGCGGCGGGGGATGCAATTGGCGTACGAAACGGGACCTGCCCACGGGGCTTCCCGTCGCGTCGGCGACCACGTGCACATCGATCCCGGCCCGGCCGAGCGAGCGTACGGCGCCGAGTGTTCCGTGGTGAAAGGGGTTCCGGTCGATCCGCAGCAGTACGGCGGGGACGCGGGTGTCGAGCAGCGACACGGGCATTGCGCTTCCTGTGGTGGTGGGTGGTGGGTGGTGGTGGGGGCCGGGTCACCGGTTCGGGCGAGCAGGGCACTCGAAAGCCGTAACGGCGGTGGCGGCACACCTTTTTGTGTGACTTTCATATAACTACGTATCAGTAGGGCAAGTTCATCCCCCGCAGTGAAGAGGGAGCCGGCATGGCCTCACAGCAGCGACGCGCCCGGTCCCGGCGGCGGGCCTTCGCCGTCGCCACGGCGGCCGCGGTGTCGGTGGTACTGGCGTCCGGCCCCGGACCCGCCGTGGCCGACCCCGTCCCGGTGCCGGGCACGACGCCGGCCGAGACCGCGCAGGCGGCGCCCCCGCAGGGTTCCGGCACGCAGCAGACGCTGCCCGCCGCCACGACCGCGGAGACCGCGCCCCCCGCCCCGACGAGCACCGAGTCCACACCCCCCGCCGCCCCGACGCCGACCCCGCCGGCCACCCTCACCCCCACTCCCAGTCCCACTCCCACCCTCACCCCCGCCTCCGTCCCGTCGACGACCCCCGCCCCGGCGACCGCCCCCACCCCCGCCTTCGGCGCCTACCTCGACTTCGGTGCGCGGGGGGTGGCCCGGATCGCGCAGCTCAGTGCCTGGCTGGGCGGGGCCGAGCTGCGGGTCGGGCACACCTATCTGCCGGGTGATCAGTGGCGCAACATCGAGGGCCCGCCCGGCTTCCTCGACGTGTGGGCGGACTGGCGGCGGGAGAAGGACGACCGGATGCTCGTCCTCAACGTGCCCATGCTGGAGCGCAACGAGGAGGGCGTCTCCGACCCCGAGGTGCGCGACCTGCTCCAGGAGGGCGCGGCCGGGGAGTTCGACCACCACTTCCGCGCCCTCGCCGAGCGGCTGGTCGGGCTCGGGGTGCCGGACACGGTGATCGTGCTCGGCTGGGAGATGAACGGCACCACGTACACCCACCGCTGCGGGCCGGACCCGCAGGCCTGGAAGGCGTACTGGAACCGGATCGTCACCGCCATGCGCGCGGTGCCGGGCCAGCGGTTCCGGTTCGACTTCACGCCCACCCGGGGCAAGGACGCCGTGCCGTGGACGGAGTGCTACCCCGGGGACGACACGGTCGACATCATCGGCATGGACGCCTACGACCAGCCGGCCGGACTCTCCTTCGACCAGCAGGTGTCCGAGCCGCTCGGCCTCCAGGAGCACGTCGACTTCGCCCGGGCCCACGGCAAGCCGGTCTCGTACCCCGAATGGGGACTGTTCCGCAACGGCGACAACGCGGAGTACATGCGCCGCATGCTCGACTGGATGGACCGGCACGGAGCCGTCTACAACACGCTGACCGACTACTGCCCGCACGGGGTGTGGCAGTGCCGCTGGAACCCGCGGGCGTCCGCGGTCTACCGCTCCCTCCTGTTCGGCCGCGCGGACGACCGGACCCCGGACCGGCCGGCGAACCCCGACAACCCCGAGAGCCCCGACAACGCCTCGACCCGGGAGCCCGCGTCCGCGCAGCCCCCGGCGGGCTGTGCGCCGATCGCCCTCGGGGCCTGGCTCGAGAGCAGGCTCGGCGGCCGGCTCTGTCTGCGGCTCGGCTGGTGGTCGCCCGCCCGCTGAACCCACGGGGGCGGGCGGGACCCCGTCAGGTCCCCCCGTCACCGGCGCGCTCCTTCCGCCGCTCCCGGCGCAGTAGCAGTTCCTTGCCCCGCCGACGGGCGGCCACGTCGCAGACGACCGCCGACAGCAGCGGGGCGGTGCGCCGCCGGGCCAGCAACAGCCGCTGGTTGACGACCGGTTCGGGCCGCCAGTGGTGCTTGTACGGTTCGTCGCCGCGCAGCAGGCTCAGCGCCGCCCGCCCCCCGTCGCGGGTGTGCTCGGCGCACGCGTCGAGCAGCATCACCGCCACGTCCGCCTTGCGCTCCCGCAGCCGGGGATGGGCGCCGTAGAGGTAGCCGCCGGCGAGCCGGCGCGACAGCAGGGTCAGATCGACGGCCACCACGTCGTCGTCCAGCCGGAACTCGGTGACCACCGCGTTCCCGGAGCGCACCATCGGGCCGACCGAGCGCACCAGGTGCTCGCAGAAGCGCGGCCGCAGATGCTCGCCGGTCACCTTGCGGTCCTGCCACTGCAGCCGGTGCAGTTCGAGGAGCCGGCGCAGCGCCGCGTCCACCTCGTCGGGCCGTACGGCGTGCCGCTCCACGCCCAGCGCGGTCAGCTTGCGCAGCTTGGCCCGCACCCGCTGGGCCTTCGCCGACGGCAGTCGGGCGACCAGCTCGTCCATGGGGAGGG
Organism: Streptomyces sp. NPDC005820; assembly: GCF_040630255.1. Classification (NCBI taxonomy): domain Bacteria; kingdom Bacillati; phylum Actinomycetota; class Actinomycetes; order Kitasatosporales; family Streptomycetaceae; genus Streptomyces; species Streptomyces sp. NPDC005820. The sequence continues at coordinate 119,839 of NZ_JBEXXE010000012.1, read as the reverse complement.
CCGGCAGCTCCAGGCACATCGAGTCGCCCACCCGTCGGCGCGGCCCGCGCCAGCGCTCGTAGACCTGTTCGACCGCGCCGCCCGGCCGTACCTCACGGAAGTCGATCAGCGCGGTGCGGGCGGCCGACGCGAGGCCCTCGGTGAGCGCGGCGACGGCACGCTCGCCGTGGCCGTCGTCGACGAGGACGTCCCCGTAGTCGGAGATCGCCCCGCCGAGCGGCACCAGCGAGGGCACCGGGCGGCGGACGGCCATCAGCGGGGCGACGGCGACGAGTTCGGCGCCCTCGCGGACCACGAGCAGGCGCAGTCGGCCGCGTCCGCCGTAGGACAGCCACCAGGAGTGCAGCCAGGCGTGGCTCTGGAACGGGGTGGCCGTCGAGCATCGCTGGAAGAGACGGTCCCAGGCGGGCGCCAGCCCGGCGAAGTCCCGCTCCTCGGTGAGGAGTTCGGTGACGAGCCCACCGGTGGGTCCGCCGGTGGGTCCGGCGGTGGGTCCGGTCGTGGGGTCGGCGACGGGTCCGGCGACGGGGCCGGTGCGGTACGGCGTTTTCACAGTGCTCCATGGAAGTCGGCGGCGCGCGCGGCCGGGCCCGGTACGGCGGTCGGGGCGCCCGGTGTCTCCCGCTCCCGTCGCGGCCGTACCAGCAGCGCGAGGCCGCCGAGCAGACCGCCCGCGCTCGTCCCCACCAGGGAGGTCAGCACCGGGGACGGCGAGGACGGGTCGGTGGGTTCGACCGCGCGTGCGAACTGCTGGAGTTCGACGTTGGTGGTCTTCCGGGTGATCGTCGCGTGCGCGGTCAGCGAGCGGGAGACCGCGTTGGCCATGTCGGCGGCGAGGTCGGCGCTCGGGGCGGTGGCCGTGATGGAGACCATCGGGGCGTCCGGCGAGGTCGCCGTCGTCACATGGCGCTGCAGCGTGCGCGCCGGCACGCCCGCCGCCGCCTCGGCGTCCCCGAGCACCGCGAGCTGGGTCGCGACCCGCCCGTAGGCCTGCGCGAAGCCGAGGGCGGACGCCGGGTCGGACTTCTCGGTGGGGACGGCGACGACATAGGCGGTGGCCGTGTACACGGGCGGGGTGAGGGCGCCGTACGCGCCGCCGATCAGGCCGCCGGTGACGGCTCCGGCGGCCAGCAGGGACCAGGGCGGGAGCGTCCTGGCGCGGCGGAGGGCGGAGCGGCGTCGGGGGTGCTCGGTCATGGGGAACTGACTCCCTGGGATGTCGGGGAAGCGGAGGAGGAGGCGGGGGAGGAGGCGGGGGAGGAGGCGGGGGACGGCAGGGGCCGTCCGGTGACGGCGGCCGTGTACACGTCCATGAGCCGTTCGGCGCTGTGGGCGATGTCGTAGCGGTGGGCCGCGTCGGGCGCGGTGCGCGGGCCGGGGGGTGCGGCGCGGGCCTCGGTGAGCGCGCGGACGAACTCCTCGGTGCCGCCGGTCACCCTGCGGGCTCCGGGGGCGGTGAGGCCGTCGAGCGCGGGGCAGGAGGCGTAGCGCACGGGTAGTCCGCAGGCCAGCGCCTCGACCACCGCGAGCCCGAAGGTCTCCTCGGGAGACGGGGACACGAGCACGTCCATCGCGCAGACGAGGGACGGCAGTGCGGGGCCGGGGGTGCCGTCGGGGACACAGGGGCGTTCGCCGGTGAGCAGGACGCGGTCGCCGACGCCCGCCTCCCCGGCGAGGCGGCGCAGCGCGTCCTCCTCCGGGCCGCCGCCGACCAGCAGCAGCCGGCAGTCTCCGGGGAGCCGGGCGAGGGCGCGGACGGCGACGTCGAAGCGTTTGCCCGCGGTCAGCCGGCCGATGCCGCCGACGACGTACGCGTCCGGCGGCAGACCGAGCTGCCGGCGGGCGCGGTCGCGGGCGGCCGGGTCGAAGCGGAACCGGGCCAGGTCGATGCCGTTGGGCACGACCGCGATCCGTGCGGGCGCCACGCCCCAGGCGCGCAGCCGTCCGGCGACCGCGGGGGAGACCGCGACCGTGGTGTGGCCGAGGCGCTCACTGGCGAGATAGAGCGCCCGGACCCCGGCGGTCAGCCGTCGCCCCTCCAACTGGGAGTCGCCCAGGGAGTGTTCGGTGGCGACGACCGCCCGCACCCCGGCGAGCCGGGCGGCCGGGCGGCCGTAGACGCAGGCCCGGTAGAGATGGGTGTGGACGAGGTCGTAGCGGCCGGAGCGGATGATCCGCGTCAGCCGGGGCAGCGCGGCCAGGTCGCGGTTGCCGCGCATCCCGAGGTCGACGACCCGGACCCCGTCGGCCCGCAGCCCCTCGGCCACCGCGCCCGGGTTCGTCAGCGTCACGACCTCGCACTCGGCCGGCAGCCGCGGCAGCAGCAGCCGCAGTTGCTGCTCGGCGCCGCCCACGCCGAGGCCGGTGATGATGTGCAGGACCCTCACCGCGCCGCCTCGACCCGGCGGCGGCGCAGCGGGTGCAGCCGGTACTTGAGGAAGAGGCGCGCGGAGGTGTCGTTCTGGCCGACGTGGACGCGCGGGAAGGCGTACGGGCCGGTGAGCGGGCCGGGGTCGATCGCGCAGGCGTAGGTGTATCCGGCGTCGCGCACGGCGTCCACGGCCCGCCGGTCGATCGTGCCGTAGGGGTAGCAGAAGCCGGCGGGCGGTGTGCCCAGCAGGTCGGCGAGGGCGTCGCGGCTGCCGGCGGTCTCCGCCTTCAGGGTGGGGTCGTCGGCGCGGGTGAGGTCGAGGTGGGTGAGGCCGTGCGAGCCGATCTCGACGCCCTCGGCGGCGGCCTGCCGGATGCCGTCGGCGGTGAGCAGCGGTTTGCGCGGGCCGAGCGGGTCCCAGGCGTTGTCGCCGCCGAGCCGGCCGGGCAGCACGTACAGGGTGGCCGTGCAGCCGTGGCGGCGCAGGACGGGCAGGGCGTGGGTGAGGAAGTCGGCGTACCCGTCGTCGAAGGTGAGGCCGACGAGTCCCCTGGAGGTGGGCGCGGCGAGCAGCTCGGTCATGGAGACGCCCCTGAGGCCCCGCCGGTCCAGCCAGGCCAGCTGCCGGTCCAGCCGCTCGGGCGTGACCGTGACGCGGTACGGGTCGTCGGCGCGGTCCTCGGTCACCGAGTGGTACATCGCCACCCAGGGGACGGAGCTGCGTCTGGTGGGGTCAGGAGCGGCCATGGGGGAGCCTCCGGGTCGCGGAACGTACGGAACGGAGTGCGCGGGCGACGCCCTGGACGCCCAGGGCCCGGCCCAGCAGGACGAAGACGGCGGTCACGGTGAGAGCGCCGGCGACGAGCCCCGTGAGGGTGCCCGTGCAGCGGGCGGCGACGAGGATGCCCGCCACGGTCGCGAACAGGGCGGCGAGCACCGGCCGGCCGAGTTCGAGCAGCACGGCCCGGGTGCGCAGCGGGACGCTGCGGGGGCCGGTCCCGGCCAGCAGGACCGTCGCGGTGACGGTGATGCCGGCCGCGTTGGCGACGGCGATCCCGTACACCCCCCAGGGGCCGACGCCGAGCGCCCCGACGACGGAGGTCACCAGGATCCCGGTGGCCATCGCGCCCACCGGGTACCAGCGGCCGCGGCCCCCCGAGAAGTAGGAGCGGACGAGGACGCCGGTGAGGGTCTGGCCGAGCAGCCCCAGCGCGTACACCCGCATCACCCCGGCCGTCGCGGCGGTGTCCCGGGCGGTGAACGCGCCCCGCTGGAAGAGGATCTCGATGATCTGCGGGGCGCAGGCCACCACGGCGGCGGTGCCGAGCAGCACGATGCACGCGGCCAGCGACAGATCCCGCTCCACCCGGGTCCGGGCCCGCTCGGTGTCCCCCTCGGCCAGCGCCCGCGCGACCACCGGGAAGGTGACCGTGCACACCATCACCGACAGGATCATCGGCATCTGCGCGACCTTCTGCGCGTAGTTGAGGTGCGAGATCGCCCCGGCGGGCAGGTTCGAGGCGAGGAACCGCTCGATGAGCACCTGCGACTGCCGGCACAGCGCGAAGAGCAGCACGGTGGTCAGAAGCGCGGTGTCCAGCGGCCGCGGTTCCTCCCCGGCGGCCTCCCGCGCCGCTGACCGCTTCCTCAACTGGCGTAACAGGGACGGAAGTTGTACGACGACCATGAGGAGGCCGCCGACCGCGACCCCGGCCGCCGCCGAGCGCACCCCCCACCGCCCGCCGAGCGCGAACATCCCGGTGATGATGCCGACGTTGTACGCCACGTAGATCGCCGCGGGTGCCACGAACCGCCGGTGCGCGCGCAGGGCGGCACTGCAGTACCCGGCGAGCCCGAAGCTCACCACACAGGTCGCGGTCAGCCGGGTGCAGCCGACGGCGAGCGCCGGGTCGGGCAGCCCCGGGGCGAGCACCCCCACCAACTGCGGCGCGATGCCGACGAGCAGGGCACCGATCGCGACGAACGCCAGCGACAGCCGCGGAAGCGTCCCGGCGACCAGGGCGCGGACCGGGTCGCCGGGGGCGCCCTGGGAGCGGCGGGCCAGCGCCATGCTGAACGCGGGGATCAGCGCGAACGCCAGCCCGTCCTCGATGAGCAGGGTCGCCGCGAACTCCGGGACGGTCCACGCGACGAGGAAGGCGTCCGTGTCGCTGCCCGCCCCGAACAGCCGCGCCAGCGCCTGATCCCGGACCAGCCCGAGCAACGAACCGGCGACCGAGAGCGCGGCGGTGACGAGCGCGGCCTTGGCGAGGAACCCCCCCGAGGCCGGAGGAAGCTCGGCGGGCCCGACGTCCCCCGCACCCTCCCCGACCGACACACCGACCCGCGCCGAGGGCATGACCACACCGCCACCGGCACGACGCATCCGCCGCGACGCCCGGGAAGGCACGACCTTCACGCGCGCCCCTCCCCGCCCACCAGCGCCCACCACGCCACCAGCCCGAGGACCACCGCGGTCAGGACGGTCGACGGGCCGCCGATGTCGGCGTACACGAAGTCGACCAGCTGCCAGATCAGTAGTCCGCAGGCGGCGAGGGCGCAGTCCAGGCCGGGGCCGGAGCGGCGGGCGCGGAGCAGGCCGCGCAGGGCGAGGGCCAGCAGCGCCAGCCAGCTCCCGGCGAGGGCCAGCAGCCCGATCAGGCCCTGCTCGCTGAGGATCAGCAGATACATGTTGTGCGGGGACAGCAGCGGCTGCCGTACGAAGCCGGAGCCCGCCCCGTCCGTGTCGCTGCCGGAGGACAGCGCGAGCGAGGCGTGCGCGTCGCGGTGCTCGGGGAAGCCCTTGAGCCCGACGCCGGTCAGTGGATGCTCGCGCCACATGCCGACCGCCGCCGCCCACATCGTGTACCGGTCGGTGACCGACTGGTCCGGGGCGTCCGTGACCTGCGTGATGCTGCCGACCCGCTCCTGGAGCATCGCCGAGCCCACCCCGAACCCGCCGACCAGCACCACCCCCGCCGCGACGCCCACCGCGACCGCCTTCAGCGCCCGCAGCGGCCCGGCCAGCACCAGCTGCGCCGAGCAGGTCACCGCGGTCGCGATCCAGGCGCCCCGGCTGAAGGACAGCGCGAGCGGGACGCAGAGCGCGAACGCGGCGAGCGCGGCGACCGTCCGCTGCCGTGCCGAGGTCCGGCCCAGCGCCAGCCCCACCGCGCAGACCAGCCCGAAGGACACCACCGTCGCCATGCCCATCACGTCCTGCGGCCCGAAGGTGCCGACCGCGCGGATCATCGCGCCCTGGTACGAGGCACCGGTCCCGGTGACGAACTGATGGACGCCCACCGCGCCCTGCCAGCCCGCCAGCGCGACGAACGACCAGGCCAGCACCCGTAGATCCCGCCGGTCCCGGACGAGCAGCAGCACCGCCGCCGGGACCAGCACGAACACCTGCAGATAGCGGCCGAGGCCGGTCAGCCCCTCACCCGGCGAGGACGCCCCCGTCGCGGCGAGCGCGAGCCCCGCCACCGGCAGCCCCAGCACCACGGCGGCCGTACGGGACAGGGGGCGCCGCCGCTGCCGTACCAGCAGGACCAGGCAGAACAGCACAGCGAGCGCGGAGACCGCGTCCGCCGGCCCGGCGCCGCCCTCACCGCCGGGCGGGACGGGCAGGGCCAGCAGGGCGATCACGGCGACGACCGGCAGCACCGGCGACAGGGACCGGGCGGCGCCCGGCAGGGGCAGCACGTACGTCATGGGCGGGCTCAGCTCCCCGTCGGTCGCACGAGGGCGGCCGCGGTGCGCATCAGGATGCACACGTCCTGCCACAGCGACCAGTTGTCGATGTACGCGTTGTCGAACCGGGCCCGGTCCTCGATCGAGGTGTCGCCGCGCAGCCCGTACACCTGGGCGAGCCCGGTGATGCCGACCCGCATCCGGTGACGGGCCGCGTAACCCGGGTAGGTCTGGCTGAACTGGCCTACGAAGAAGGGCCGTTCGGGACGCGGCCCGACCAGGCTCATGTCGCCCCGCAGCACGTTCCACAACTGGAGCAGCTCGTCCAGCGAACTCTTGCGCAGGAACCGGCAGAACGGGTTCATCCGCACCTCGCCGGCCACGCTCCAGCGGGTGGCGGACTCGTGCTCGTCGACCGGCCGGTGGGTGCGGAACTTCAGCAGCGTGAACGGAAGCCCGTCCTTGCCGATGCGCTCCTGACGGAAGACGACCCCCGGCCCGTCGGTGCACCGCAGCACCGCCGCGCACACCAGCAGCAGTGGGCTGATCAGCAGCAGCAGCGCCCCCGAGACGGAGATGTCGAGGAGCCGCTTGCCGAGGCTGCCCCGCTGCCCCGACCCCAGGTCCAGCCGACGGCAGTCGAACCCGGCGAGCTGCTCCCGGCGGGTGTACGAGGGCGAGTCGGCGTCGACCTCCCACACCGTGCACCCGGAAGCGGACAGCGCCCGCAGCAGCGGCCCCTGCTTGGAGCGGACGCCGGGGTGGACGCACAGGACGTCCCGGACACCGTTCTGGATGAGGGCCCGCTGCACCTCCTGGCCGGTGGTCAGCACCGGCAGCCCGTCGGCGCCGTCGGCCCGCTCCGCGACCACGCCCACCGGCCGCACCCCGCAGCGCGGGTGGCGCAGCAGCGCGGCGGCCACCCGCTGGGCGGTCGCGGCGGGCCCGATGACGAGCGCGGCGCGCGGATGCCGGACCATCGCCCGGCGGCGGCGCAGATGGACGAGCGCCCGCCCGGCGCAGGCGGCCAGGGCCTGCGCGGCGAAGCCGGTGGCCAGGGTGTGCGCGCTGAGCGCGTGCGCCGGCTGCCAGGCCGCGGCGAGCGCCCCGAGCGCCAGCCAGACCACCGCGATCCGGCCGCAGACGGTGGGCAGTTCGTCCAGCACCCCTCTCACGGGTGGCCGCCATCGGGGCCGCACCGCTAAGGCCAGCGCCGCCAGCACGGCCATCAGGGCCCGGTGGTGGCCCACCCCGAGCAGCACCGCCCCGCCCGCCAGCGCGGCCAGGCCGTCGGCGAGCAGCAGCAGCGGGGGCGCGGCGGCGCGGACCGGCGGACGCCGGGCGGGGAACCGGAGGCCCGCGCCGGTGCTCTCCGGGCGGGGGATGACCGACAGGGGCGGATAGCCGCCCTGGACGCCGGACGGGGTGACGGTCGATTGCGCAGTGCTTTCCGCGGTCACGGGTGGATGGACTCCCTGGACTCGGTGGGCACGACCTGCGGCGCGGGCCTCGGGCGCAGCAGGTCGCGGTACACGTCCGCGACCGCGGCTGCCGTACGCCGCACATCGTGCGTGGACAGGACGTGACGGCGCCCCTGCTCACCGAGCGAGGTCCGCAGCGGCGCGTCGGACAGCAGGGCGGCGACGGCCCGGGACAGCCCCGCCGGATCGTCGACGGGCACCAGACAGCGGGGGACGAGCGCGGCCGGCAGGCTCTCCCGGGCGCCGTCCGTCTCGGTCACCACCACCGGCCGTCCGCAGGCCAGCGCCTCCAGCGGGGCGAGCGCCATGCCCTCCCAGCGGGAGGGCAGCACCACCAGGTCGGCGGCCCGGTACCAGGGGACGGTGTCGTCGACGGCACCCGCGAACAGCACCGACTCCGGCGCCCCGGCCCGCAGCCGCTCCCCGTCCGGCCCGTCCCCGACGAGCACCAGCCGCGCCCCGGGGACCTTCCGCACGACGTCCGCCCAGGCCTCGAGCAGCACGTCCTGCCCCTTCTGCCGGCACAGCCGTCCGACGCACACCGCGAGCGGCGCGGCCGGGTCGACATCCGGCAGCAGGGCGGCGCGTACGGCGTCGGCGGCACCGGGACGGAACCGCTCGGTGTCGACGCCGTTGGGGACGACGCTCCACCGGCCGGTGATCCCGGCGCCGAGCCCGGTCGCGCGCTCCGCCTCGCTCACGCACACCAGCCGGCCGGCCCAGCGGGCCCCGAACCGCTCCCAGCCGAGGGCGAGCGCGGCGGTGGTCCCGCCGACCGCCTCGAACGACCAGGCGTGCGGCTGGAACACGGTCGGGATCCGCCCCCGCACGGCGAGCCGGCCGGCCAGCCCCGCCTTCGCACTGTGGGCGTGCACCAGTGCGGGGCGTGCCTGGTCGAGCAGGCGTACGAGCCGGCGTACCTCACCCGGCAGCGACGGCCCGGGGGACCGGGTCGCCTCCCAGCGCCGCACCCGGGCGCCCAGTGCGCGCAGGCCGTCGGCGAGGGCGCTGTCGGGGCAGGCCACGGTGACGTGCAGCCCGGCCGCGAGCTGGGCCCGCGCCAGGTCGGTGACGACGCGGGCGACGCCGCCGTCCACGGGCTGGGTGAGATGCAGGACCCGGGTTCCGACGTCGGGTTCTGGCTGGTGCATCGCGCGGTTTCCTCGCTCATGGTGGCGCTCGGGACGGGCGGGAACGCGCCGACGTCTTCGTCCGTGTCCCGGTGGCCGCGAAGAGCGCCCCCGGTCCACGTCGCGTCCCGGTGGAAAACGAGCCTGAACGTCCGCTGGTCACCACCGGGTCGCAACCCGCGCCGAGATCGAACACGTCACCGCAACGGCCCACGGCGTGGGCGTGCGCCGGGATGTGCGCCGCCGGAGCCGCCCCGGCCCGCTGATCACCGTGTTCAACACATCGTCGGATGGGTAGACCGGTCGGCCGGACGGCGGGACGGGAGGGGTGCGGCCGGGTGACGGTCGGCCATATGAGCGAATCAGTTCACTCCTTTGGCGGCACAACCCCGGGCGGCGCAGCGCGTTGACACAGCGCCGGGCATCCCCGCCCGGGTGATTGGTGTCAAAACCCCAAGGAGCACTTCTCCATGTCGCGTATCGCGAAGGGCCTGGTCCTGACCTCCGTTGCCGCTGCGGCCGTCGCCGGCGCCTCCGGCATCGCCACCGCCGACAGCGGTGCGCACGGTGTCGCCGAGCACTCCCCGGGCGTGCTCTCGGGCAACGTCGTCCAGGTTCCGGTCCACATCCCGGTCAACGTCTGCGGCAACACGGTCAACATCGTCGGTCTGCTGAACCCGGCCTTCGGGAACACCTGCGTCAACGACTGACGTCACGTCCTCGTCGAACGGCCGCCCTCCCCTCCGGGAGAGCGGCCGTTCGACGTCAGCAATCTCGAAAGGAACCCGATGAAGTCCCTCAAGGCCGCAGTCGTCGTCGCGGGGTCCGTCGTCCTCGCCGGCGCCGCCGCACCCGCGTTCGCCCACGACACCGCGGACCTCACGCCCACCAGCCTCGACGGCGGCGTGAACACCCTCACCAAGGGCGATCTCACCGCCCGGGACGTGATGCCGCTCCAGCAGCAGTCGAACGCGCTCGACACCGAGAACAAGGGCTCCCTCCTGAACACGGTCAACGGCGCGGCGAGCGCCCTCAACCAGCACACCCAGCTTCTCGGCGGGCTCCCCCTGAACGGCTGACGCACCCCGTCCGCAGGGCCGGTCCCGTACGGGCGGGACCGGCGTCCCTCGTTCGTGTGGAGCACCACCCGGGCGTCCCCCGGTCGGGTGAGAACACCCCCGTCCGCCCGCCGCGGCGCTTATAAGGTCGCGCGGTGACCTCAACCCCAAGCACAACCCGCCCCTTCAGCGTGGCCGACCTGGGCACCCTCGTCGTGATGCCGTGGAGCGGCGAGGGCCCCGACGGCAGCGACATGCCGTACCTGCTCGCCTACTCCCTCGGCGACGCGGCGGACGGCGGCGCCGAGACCACCGCCGTCGCCATCGAGCGTCTGCTCGCCGACAACGGCCTGCCCGTCGGCGGCGACCTCGTCGACGGCACCGAACGGCCCAGCCTGCCGGTCACCCTGCTCGTCATGGCCGGCGCGGCCGTCCTGAACATGCCGATGCTCAACGCCCAGTGCGTGCCCCCGCCCGAGTGGCTCGACGCCGTCGAGGCCCGCGGCTACGCCTACCTCGTCTTCACCACCCGCCCGTGGCCCGAGGGCGTCCCCGGCAAGGCCGTCGAGCCCGAGGCGCTGGCCGCGTTCGCGGGCGCCGAGGAGACCCTCACCGCGGCGGCCCACATCGTGCTGCCCGCCCGCAGCCTGCGCGGCTGACCCCCGGTGGCCCCGGCCGAGCACAGCGGGACGGCGGGTGCGACGGGCGCCGGCCGCGCCTACGCCGTGCTGCTCGTCCTGTGCGGCGCGGCCGGGCTGCTGGCCTCCTGGGTCATCACCCTCGACAAGTTCAAGCTGCTGGAGGACCCCGGCTTCACCCCGGGCTGCAGCCTGAACCCGGTGGTGTCCTGCGGCAGCGTCATGAAGAGCGACCAGGCCTCGGCGTTCGGGTTCCCCAACCCGATGCTGGGCCTGGTGGCCTACGGCATCGTCGTGTGCGTCGGCATGAGCCTGCTGGCCGGCGCGGCCTTCCCCCGCTGGTACTGGCTCACCTTCACCGCCGGCTGCCTCTTCGGCGTCGGGTTCGTGTCCTGGCTGCAGTTCGAGTCCCTGTACCGGATCAACGCGCTGTGCCTGTGGTGCTGCCTGGCCTGGATCGCCACGATCGTGCTGTTCTGGTACGTCGTCTCCCTCGACGTACGCCGGGAATTCCTGCCGGCGCCACCGGCCCTGCGCACCTTCTTCGCGGAATTCACCTGGGTCCTGCCGCTGCTGCATCTCGGCATCGTCGGAATGCTGATCCTGACCCGCTGGTGGGATTTCTGGACGAGCTGACGATGTGGTCGTGGCAGTACTGCGGCAACCGGGGGAATTGTGCGCTGAAGGCGATTTCCGGCTCGTTACCCGCTACGGACGCACAGCCCCCAGAACTTGACGAAAGGGCCCGTACCCGAGATGAAGCCGACCACCCGAGGAACCCTCGCCGCCGTACTGACGTGTGTGGCCGCCGCGGCCGGAGCCGCCGCCGCGACCCCCGCCGCGGCGATCGGCACGGTCCCCGTCCCCGTCCCGCTGAACGGCCTGGAGAACTCCCTCGGCATGGAACTGCCCGAGATCGGCGGCGAGATCCCGCTGCCGGCGCCGGGCTCGCCCGAGGGACCGCGCTATGTCGAGGGCCGGCTGATCCCCGAGCGGGCCGTCCCGCAGCTCCCCGTCGGCGCCGGTCTGCCCGGCGCCGGCGTCCGGGCGCCCCTGCCGCAGATCCTCGGAAACGGCTTCGACCACCTCGGCCTCGACGTCCCCGCCACCGACCTGCGCACCCTCGGCCCCGGCCTGGCCCTGGACGCCCCGCTCACCCCGCCGAACCCCGACAACTTCGGCCTGCCCGACCCGAAGCTGCCCCAGGCGGGCGTGCTCACCCCCGTCCTGCAGGCCGTACCGGCCGCGAACCTCGGCCTGGGGCAGGGCCTCTAGCACCCGCGCGGACGACGGCACCGTGAAAACGGGCCCGGACGGTCTCCCGTCCGGGCCCGTCCGTGTGCTTCGTGGTGACCCGGGGGGCCGCCGGGCGGTTACCGCTACGGACAACCGCACACGAGGAGGAGCACCCCATGGTCGTCAACGCCGACGGAGTACCCGTACCCACGAGGCAGCCCGGGCCGACGAGAGCCGGTACCCGGCGGGAGCTGCTGCGCGGGCTGCTCGGCGTCGCCGCCGGCCTCGCGCTCGTCCCGGTCGTCGCCGCCTCCTGGCCCCCCGACCCGCTGGACGGCACCGGCGACACCGGCGACACGGCCGGCACCGGCTTCGACGAGATGTACCGCGGCCGCCGTATCCAGGGCGTCCTCACCCCGCTCGGCCGCTCGGCCGCCGACGGCGCCCAGTGGGAGGTCACCGTCGACGGCCGCCCGCTGCACCTGATGCGCCGGGCCGACGGCACCTGGCTGAGCATGGTCGACCACTACCGCTCGTACCGCACCCCGCTGGAGGCCGCCCGCGCCGCCGTGGACGAGCTCGGACCGGGCGAGATGCTGCGCGAGAGCGACGACCCGGCGGACGGCGGCCGCCTGCACGACATGGGGGGACGCCATGGTCTATACGCGTAAGGACGTCAGCACACTGACCGTCGGCGAGCGCCAGCGGTTCGTGAAGGCGATGCTGGAGGTCAAACGGCGGGGCGAGTACGACGAGTTCGTACGGATGCACATCGACTACTACGTCTCCGACGGCGAGGGCGGCCTGCGTACGGCCCACATGGCGCCCTCCTTCCTGGCCTGGCACCGGCGCTTCCTGCTGGAGCTGGAGAAGGCGCTGCGCCGGGTCGACTCCTCGGTGACCGTGCCGTACTGGGACTGGACGCGCGACCGCACCGCGACCGCCGCGCCCTGGACCGCGGACCTCCTCGGTGGCAACGGACGTTCCTCCGACCGTCAGGTCACCACCGGGCCGTTCGCCTACGCCACCGGCAACTGGACCCTCAAGGAGAACATCACCGACGGCGAGTTCCTCACCCGCGACCTCGGCCGCGCCGCGAACCCCATCGAGCTGCCCACCCCGGCCGAACTGGAGTGGGCCCTGAAGGACCCCGTCTACGACACCGCGCCCTGGGACTCCACGGTCACCGAGGGGTTCCGCAACAAGCTGGAGGGCTGGGGCACCGGCCGGGGCAGCGCCGCCTGGCGCAACCACAACCGGGTGCACCGGTGGGTCGGCGGGGAGATGCTGGGCGGCGCGTCCGTCAACGACCCCGTGTTCTGGCTCCACCACGCCTTCATCGACCTGGTGTGGACCCGCTGGCAGGCCCGGCACGGCAGCCACCGCTATCTGCCCGCCGAACCGCCCGGGCCGGCGAGCCGGCAGTACCGCCGGGTCGTCGCCCGCAAGCAGAAGCTGCCGCCGTGGAATGTGACCCCGGATCAGCTGGAGGACGTGTCCGGGATCTACCGGTACGCGTAGGTCTGTAGGCCTGTAGGCCTGTAGGCGTTAGACCCACAGGCGGAGGGCGCGTGGACGCGCGAGAGCCCCGGCGCTCGAGGTGCCGGGGCTCTGCCGATGCGTGGGGGACGCGTGCGTCAGTCGCCGTAGCCGGCGCCGCCGTGCTTGCCGCCGCCGTTGCTGGAGCTGCTGCCGTGGCGGTCGTGACCGTAGTCGCCGCCGTGCTCCTTGCCGCCCTTGTCGTGGCCGCTGACGTTGGCGCAGGTGTTGCCGAAGGCCGGGTTCAGCAGGGCGATGACGTTGACGGTGTTGCCGCAGAGGTTGACCGGGACGTGGACCGGAACCTGGACGACGTTGCCCGACAGGACACCCGGCGAGCCAACGGCCGCACCCTGCGCACCCGCGTCCGCCATGGCCAGGCCGGCCCCACTGACCACCGCGGCGCCGGTGCCCAGGGCAACGGCCGCCACCTTCGCGATGCGAGACATCACGTTCTCCTTAAGTGACTCGGTTCGCGCGACAGCAGGGAACGCCGTCGCACACGCCGTTCAACGCGGCCACCCCGGCCGGGTCACGGCGCGTCGGTCCGGATCACCCTTTTTGAACAGGAGAGACGTACAGACGGGTGCCTAGGCGGACCGGAGGTGTGTCGCCACGAAGCCGGCGAGCGTGGCGATGGACTGCAGGCTGTCCAGGCTCAGGTCCAGCGCGGCGACGTCCACGCCGAACCGGGCGTCGATCGCGCCCAGCAGGGTCACCCCGGCCAGCGAGGTGAGCGCGATCTGCGGGCCGAACAGCTCGGTGTCCGCGGGGAGTCCGCCCACCCATTCCGGGTCCAGCCGGGCGGCCCCGGCGATCATCGAGCGCAGTTCCCGCTCCACGCCGGCGGGGTCCTGGATGTCCGTCACGCCTGGGCGTCCTCTCGGTCGGATACGTGCAGATAGGGGGGCGGCTGCGGGAGATCGCCGTGCAGCGGGCGGCCGAGGACGGCGGAGTCGGCCGTCGCGCCCTCGGTGTCGTCCATCCGGCGCAGGCCCGCCTGGCGCAGCAGGATCCGCATCTCCAGGTTGGCGTCCGTCGGGCGCAGGGTCACCCGGAACTCCTCGGCGCCGGCCCGCCGGGCCCGTTCCATCAGCCAGAACAGGAAGGCCGCCGCCGCGCCCCGCCCGGCGACCCGACAGGAGAGGGCGAGCAGCGGGACGGACCAGGTGGCGGGGGCGGTGCTGGGGCCGGTGCCTGTGCTGGTGCTGGGGCCCGTGCCCGTGCCCGTGCTGGTGCTCGTGCCGGTGCCGGTGCGGTCCACGAGTGCGGCGCCGATGATGCCGTACGCGCCGAAACGGTCCGTCATCCGTGCCGTGTACAGCTCGTGCCCCTCCGAGGCGGCCAGCTCGCGCAGCCGGCCGGGGGTGAGGCCGGAGGAGTTCAGCCGGTGGGTGCGGGCGGCGAGCTCCAGGGCGCGCGGGATCTCCTCCGGCGCGGCCGCGCCGACCGTGAGCCGCATGGCGCACCAGCTCAGGAACTCCTCCCGGCTGCCCCGGAAGCGTTCGCCCTCGGCCCGGCGGGCCTCCTCGGTGCGGTAGCGGTCGACCCGGGCGCGTGACTCGGGGGTGACCTCCCGGCCCTCGAACGCGGCCAGCAGCGCGGGCACGTCCTCGGGCGCGAGGGTCCGTACGGCGGGCAGCAGGGCCTCGACCTCGGCGCGCTCGTAGGGCGAGTCGTCGACCAGGACGAGGGCGTCCACGGCGATCCCGAGGTTCTCGGCGATCCTGCGCAGCGACTCGCTCTTGTCCTGCCAGGACACCTGCGGGGCGAGGAACCGCTCGCGCACCTCCGGCAGGCCGGCCGCGAGCCGGTCGAGCACGGCGGGCGCGCTGCGGCTCGCGATGCTGCTGAGCACCCCGCGGGCCGCGAGCGCGTCGATCGCGGCCAGCATCTCGGGGCGGGGGACGGGTGGTTCGTCGGTGGGGGACTCGACGGCGATGTCGTCCCAGAGGGTGCCGTCGAGGTCCCAGACGACGCACTTGACGTGGTCGGCGTCGACGGCGGTCATCGTTCACCCCGGGGCAGGAACAGCTTCATCGAGAGGCTGGTGGGGTCGAAGCCGAACTTGCGGTAGACCGTGCGCATCGGGACGTTGCCGACATGGACCCGGCCGGTGACCTCGGTGATCCCGCCCGCCAGGCAGAACTCCAGGCCCGCGGTGAGGAGGAGTTCGGCGACGTCGCTGCGGTTGTCCACCGGGGAGACCGCCAGGGAGCGGAAGTTGGCGTAGCGGTCGCCGGTCATCGCGTTCTGGTTGATGCTCACCCAGCACCAGCCGACGGGGTCCTCGCCCGGACGCCCGGCGACGATCATGCCCTCCTTCGACTTCTCCATCGCCTTGCCGAGGCGGGCCGCCCAGCGGACCGGGTCGTCGATGGCGTCCTCGCCGAAGGAGACCCGGGCGATCTCGGCCTCGAACGCCCCGATCGCCGGAAGATCGCGCTCGTCGGCCTGCCGGGTGAGATAGGGGTACGCGCGCTTCTGAAGGGCGGCACGGTCCTCGGGGGCCGGGGGGTGCCAGCCGATGGTGCGGGTGGAGGGGCTCGAGGGGGTGATGGGGCTCGAGGGGCTAGCGGGGGTGGCGGGGGTGGCGGGGGTGATGGGGGTGGCGGTGCCGACGGGGGCGGGGGCGCTGGCGGTACCGGCGGGGGCGGAGGGGCTGGCGGGGGTGAGGGGGTTGGCAGGGCCGGCGGTGTCGGTGGGTTCCGTCGGCGGGGCCTCCGAGACCAGCCGTCCCGGCCGGAACGGCCCCTTCCCGCAGTTCGGGCAGCCCTCGGCGCGCAGGGCCGCGACCGCGGCCCAGCGGGCGCCGGGGCCGACGCGCACCTTGTGGCCACAGGCCACGCACTCGTACTCGCGCTGCCGGGTCCGCTTGTCGCCCGTGTACAGGGGGCCGCCGTAGTCGCCCTGGCGGGAGGCGGTGGAGGTGGTGGTGAGGAGCTGCTGGAAGAAGCCGACCCCGCCGAGGATGCCGCTGCCCTCGTACTCGTTGAAGTTGCGGATGTAGCCGTTGGTGACCAGGCCCAGGCCCATGATCTCCCGCTGGACCTCGAGCATCTCGTCCGGGCTCTTGCCGCCGAAGGAGAAGAAGATGCTGTGCGCGGGACCGGGCCGCAGCCCCTCCACGGCGCGGGACAGGAAGAGGCGCGCGCCCTCGGGGGTGTACGGCGGGTCGGTCATCGCGACGTCGTGCCGCCCGTGCAGCTGCTCGGGCAGCGGCTGGCGCAGATCGTGCTGCACCGTCTCGACACGGGTGCCCAGCCCCCCCGCCACCTTCTGGATGTAGTCGAGGATCTCGGCGGAGATGTCGACCACGGTCACCCGCTCGACGATCGGCCCGCCCAGCACGTCGCCCACGACGGCCACGGCCAGCGACACCAGGTCGTCGTCGCCGATGAGCAGCAGCGAGCCGCCCGGCAGGGCGCCCGCCGTCAGCAGCGCCAGCACCCGGCGCACCTTGGTCTCGGCCGTGCAGTGCGACTGGTCGATCGCCATGTCGGCGGCGGGACCGGACTCCATGAGCGCCCGCAGCCGTCGTACGGCCTCGTCCAGCACCTCGGGGATCACCAGCTCACGGCCGTCGCAGGTGCGGCAGGTGGCGTCCATGGTGAGGTCCATGCCGAGCTCGGCGACGAGGTCCGCACCGGCCTCGGTCAGCCGGGACGGGCGCTCCTTGGTGACGAGACCGCGGCGCCGCAGCTCGTTCCCCAGGGCGGCCACGATCGGCACCGGCAGACCGGTGGCACGGCTGAGGTCCTTGGTGGAGGCGGGGGCCAGACGGCGCAGCGCACGCAGCACGGACCGCACTCCGGGCGGGCCCTCCTGAAGCCGGACGGCGTCCGCGACTTCCGTGAGCAGTTGATCGGCGGTGGTACTCCGGGGGTGCCGACGCGCGTTCGTCACAATGCTGCTCCAGGGAAGCTGATGGATTCCGGGGGTATCGAGTATACGGGCTGGTAGGCGCCCCGATCGGACTCGGTACGACGGCCGGGAATGCGAATGGGCAAGAGGAATTCCGGCGACGATCCCGCACTGTTCCGGCGGACGGCATTCCACACCCCTGGGCGGAAAGGTTTACCGGAATTCACCACATCGCTTCCCGGTATCGTCCCGACATCGTCCCGGCAGTGTTTCCGGTCGAATATGCCCCCGGTCTTCGCGCCCCCTTGACGGGACGTGCTCGCGAGCCCCATAGCGCCCCGGATGCTAGGCTTGGCCCGACCGAGCGCCAGTCACCGGCCTCGCGACCTTCCTCTTCAGCCGCGCGGACCAGCGCTGATCTATCTGAAAGGAGACGGGGGCAGCGGTTCCTCACCCCCGGTTCCCCATGACCAACTCCACCGACCTCGCCACCGAGGGTATAAACGTCGACGATCTGTGCTCTTATGCCGTCGACGTATGGGTGAGCGACCACAGCATCCTGACCGACGAGGAGCGCCTCCTCCAGGTGCTGCGCACGGCCGCCGAAAAGGGAAACGCCACGGTACTCGGTGAGGCGTCGCACGTTTTCCCGAACGGCGCCGTGACCGCCATTCTCCTGCTTTCCGCCTCGCATCTGAGCATTCACACCTGGCCCGAATTCAGCCTGGCGAACGTCGACCTGCTCGCGTACGGCCGGCTGAACGGCGAACGGATGATGCAGAGCGTGGAGCTCGGCCTTTCGCCGACGAAGATCAACGTGACGCGCATGCTGCGCGCCGTGCACTAGTTCCTTCCGCACTCTCCCCGGTCTCCGTCGTGCATTCCGTGCAGGTCTCGTGGGCGCGCTCGGCCGACGCCCACGAGGGGCTGCTGGAAACACTCGCCCCCGTGGAGCGCGCCCGCTACGCGGCGACGGTGGACCCCGCCGCCCGGAACCGGTTCCTCGTCGGCTGCGCCCTGAGCCGCCGGCTCCTGGGCGAGCTGCTCGGCGTACCCCCCGGGGACGTACCCCTGCGGCGGGTCTGCCCGACCTGCGGCGGACCGCACGGCAAGCCCCGGCTGGCGGTCTCCGCCGGGTACGACTTCTCGGTCACCCACAGCGGCGACGTCGTCGGTGTGGCCGTGTGCCGGGGCGCGGAGGTGGGCCTGGACGTCGAGGAGGCCCACACCGCCCTCGACGTCGACGCCGCGGCCCGTACGGCTCTCTCCGCCCGTGAGTCGGCCGCCCTGTACTCCCTGCCCCCGGTCGAGCGTAAGCCCGCCTTCCTGCGGATCTGGACGCGGAAGGAAGCGGTGCTCAAGGCGCTTGGCGTGGGCCTGGGCGCCCCACTGCGGGAACTGGAGGTGTCCGAGCCCGGCGCCGCCCCGGCGGTGCTCGCATGGCCGGATCTGCTCGCCGACCACCCACGGGCGACCCTCATGGATCTCACCGTGGACGGCATCCATCCGGCGGCGGTGGCGGTGACGCCCGCAGGCGCCTGAGTGGCGTGTCTCCGGCAGAACTCGAACCTGCGGCCAAGCGCTTAGAAGGCGCCTGCCGTGTCCGCCGCGCACTGGCCACTGACCTGGGAAGCCGCCCCTTCGACACGCATTCGACACGTCCGGGAGCCGTTCTACAACGCTGACGGCTTCCCGGCTTCCCCGATCTACGGCCGCCGGTAGGCCGAGGGATCGACGCCCGCTTCCGGCGTCCTGCTGAAGGACACGTAGGCGGGATGCTCAGGGTCTCCCACCTGCATGAGGGCGAAGAGATCAAGGTCATGATTCACGAACCTGTGGAGGTATTGGAGGAACAGCTCCAACTCGTCGTCCGACAGCCGTTCGTCGTGCCTCTCGTTTCGCATGAGGTCAGGGTACGAGCCGAGAGGCCAGGGGGGACGAAACGGCGTGACTGCGCGGGGCTGCTGGGCGATGGACGCATCCCAGTCACGAAGTGCTGGCCGGTCTCGCTCTGATGCGGCCCCGGGAGGAGCATGAGAGAAGAGCTACCAATGGAGGCCGCAATGAAAACCGGAGCCTCAGATTACGACCGCTGGCTGTACTCCCACACTCCCTCCCAGGCCGAGGGCGAGCGCGACGAACCAGCCGAGCGTGCGGCCATGGAGCAGCACCCCGATGTCCCCAGGACCGAACCGTCCCAAGCGGAGGGTGAGCGGGTGGATGACATGATCGCCGATCAATGATCAATGAACGGCGCATACCGCGGAGCCCCGGCATCGTGCGACGGGGTCCCGGGGCCCGACGACGCGGTCACGTCCGCTGGTCAAAGACTGCTTCGTCCCGAAGCAACTTGGGGTCGCGGTACCTGGCTGCCGTACCGCAAGATCCAAACGGGGGTGACCATGGAACGGCATGTGCTGGAATCGCAGTTGGCCGGTGATGACGAGGCGTCCGTGAAAGCTCTGGCCACCCTCCGCAGCGGCGCCACCTACTGGGTGGCAGATCGGGCACAACCCGCGGGCCGGCATGCCGGAGTCTTCAAGCGCCGTCTTCAGCGCATGCGGATGCACGGACTCGAACCTCTTGGGCTGGAACGAGCAGTGCAGCTCATCCGCGAACATGGCCGGCCCGTGCGCACAGGGCTGATCGACTCTGCCGATCGGACATGGACCACTCTGCTCTTTCTCACCGAGGACGGCAGCGCACTAGTGGCCTGCGCCGGCTGGCCACTGCCGCTGGTTGTCAGGGAGCCACCGCTTTAGGAGTTCGATCCATGGGCCGTGCGGGCTGCTCGGGCACCTGCTCGCCGACCCATTCGGAATCCAGTCCGGGGGAGCCATGGCACTGGTCCGCAAGGGATCACGACGGATCGTCGTCGACGGCACGGCCCACCACTGGCGGCTGCGAGGCCGGCCGACGTACTTCCAGGCCCTGGCTTGGGCGCCGTGCACCTTCGCGGTCGAGCATGCGGACACGCCGGCATGACGCTCGTGGTCACCATGACAACAGGGCTCATGAGGCCTCCTGAGTCGCCCCATCTTGCCGGACGGCGCCAAGTGTCGGCGGTCTTGTAGGCGCGCTGCTGCGTCCGTGGCGGCGGCCGCTGAGCTCGGTGTCGAGTGTTTCCTGGGCCACGCGCATGGCCTCGGCGTACACGGGGTCCCGCAGCCGCTTCCACATCTCGTCCTCGGAGACGTCCTCGATGCGGCCGACCACCCACCAGATGTTGCCGAACGGGTCCTTGATTCGCCCTCCGCGCTGTCCGAACGCGCTGTCGGCCAGAGCCGTGACGACCTGACCACCGGCGGCGACGGCTCGTGCGAACGACGCGTCCGCGTCGGCGACGAACACACGGAGCAGGCTCGGCAGGGCGGGCCAGTCCGGGTGTCGGTCGAAGGCCAGCACGACGGTGTCGCCGACTCGGATCTCACCGTGGCCGATCAGGCCGTCCTCGGTCGAGACTCGTGCGAGCTCCTCACCGTCGAAGGCTTGAGTGACGAAATCGAGAAAGGCCCCCGTGTCGTCGGTGACGACCCAGGGGGCGACGGTGGTGTAGCCCTGCGGCGCGGCGGTGGTGTGATCGGTCATCGCGGTCCTCCCACGGCTCGTGAGCGATTGCCCGACAGCCACGGTAGGGGCGCGATAGGCCCGTCTCTGTCCTAATTGCCCGTCCGGCCGCCGGACTGCCACGGGTGGATCTCGATGTCCGCGTACCGGTCCGGGGACAGGACGGCGCGTGCCGTTTCCGGGTTCGGGGCTCGTACCAGGGCCGCCGTGCCCAGCCAGGTGTTTCCGTCGTCGGAGAGCAGGGGGCCGTAGGCGATCAGCTCGTCCCGGTCGGGGGGCGGGGTGGTGTCGGCGGGCGCGCCCGAGCCCAGACCGAGTACCAGGAATCGGTTGCCGCCCGTCAGCCCGCCGGGGAATTCCCACATCGTGCGCCCCAGCATGTTGTGCCACCGCCGCAGCAGTACGTCCCGGTACACACCGGCCTGGTAGCCGGGCTCCTCGAAGGCGAACGCACGGGCGGCTGCCGGGGTGGCCAGGTCGACGATGTGCACACTGCCGGTGGGCACCCCGTCGGCAGCGGAGAGCGTCGGCCCTCGGGCGATCATCTCCGCCGCGTACCGATCCATGTAGGACCAGTGGTCTTCGAGCAGCTCCTGGCGCAGCGCCAGTGAGCCGGGCCGGTCACGGTGGTAGCAGAAGAACTCCATGCCCGACAGTCTTTCGGCCCCCGGGTACCCGGTACAGCGGATATCGGCGGGACCGATGTCGGCGCGGTCCGGTGGCCGGTCAGCAGTCGATGTCGGCCGCGCCCCCGCCGAGGACCGGATCGGTGGCCGTGCCGTTGACCCGGAGGACACCGCCGTCCGGCCCCCAGTCCAGTTCGTATCTGCCCGCTTCGACGGGTCGGTCGCCGTCGTCGACCCGCCAGGATCCCGCCGTGCCCAGGGCCAGGCCGGTGCGGCCCACCGCGTAGGCCTCGCCGTTGCCGGCCATGAGGAAGGACGTCTCCCGCACCACGGCGGTGCAGCCGTCCGGCCCTTCCGGGGGCAGCACGTGGTACCGCACGTCGGAGATCAGGTCGTCCAGCGCTCCCGCCGCGATGCCGAGCACTGCCGTGCCGATCAGCAGACCGATGCCGAGCTGTGCCCATCCGTTTCGTTTCGGCCGGAGCCCCGGAGCGGCCGTCGGGCGGGCCGCCCGGGTGAGGGTCCAGCGGAGGAGGAGTGCCGTGGCGAGGAGCGCCGCGCTCACCGCCCAGCCGGGGACCACCCGCCCCCGTACGACCAGCAGAAGGCTGCTCCAGCTCGCCACGGCGGCGAGGGCCAGACTGCCGGTGCCCAACGCCGTGGAGACAGTGGGCGACAACCTCGTACGGTGCTGTGCGGATGCTTCGGTCACAGCGGGTACGACGGTACGGCGGCGCCGACAGTTGCAGCGGGCCCGATGCAACGAGGCTGCCGGAGAAGGTCGTTGGCGGCTCGGCTACGCTCGGTGTCGCTGACGATCACTCAGCGATCCGGGCATGCCGCGACCGAATCGACGCTCGGGAGACGCCACCCCATGCATACGCCGCCGTCGTCGTCACCCTCATCGTCATCGTCATCGTCATCCGGAGCCGAGCAGGCCGACCCGTCCGCCGTCCGGATCGGCGCGCTCGTGCCGCTGAGCCGGCCCGGCTGGGTCGAGGCGGGCCGGCACCTGCTCGCCGGACTCGACCTGGCCGTTCGCGAGGTCAATGACGCCGGCGGGATCGCCGGACGGCCGCTCGAACTGGTGGTCCGGGACACCGCGGCCGATCCGCAGCGGGCCGTGGCGGCCGTGGACGAGCTGGCGGGCCTGGGTGTGGCCGCCTTGGCCGGGGAGTACCACAGCGTCGCCGCCCGCGCCGCGGCTGCCCGGGCCGACGCCCTCGGGCTGCCGTTCCTCTGCTCGTCGGCGGTGCTCGACGCGCTCACCGAACAGCCGACGGACTGGGTCGCGCGCCTGGCCCCGGCCCAGTCCCACGGCTGGCGGATCTACGCGGACTTCCTCCTCGGCGCGGGCCATCGCCGGATCGCCGTGGCGGCCGAGCCGAGTGTCTACTGGGCGTCCGGGACCCGCGTCCTGCGGGACCACCTCGCTCCGCGCGGCGGCAGGGTCATCGAGCTCGACCTGCGTGCGCTCGCCCCGGCGGCGGTGGGCGACCTGCTCGTCGAGCACGGCGCGACCGCCCTCCTTCTGCTGGTCGGGCACCCGGAGCCGGCGGTGTCGATCGTCCGCTCCGTCCGCCGCGACCAGCGCCTCGCCGAGGTCACGATCGGCGCTCCGGCGGGGCAGCCGGAGTTCGGCTCATGGGCGACGGCGCTGGGCGACGACGGCTCCGCGATCCCGTTCCTGCGCTATCTGCCGGAGCGCCTCGGCCCGCTGGGCGCACGCGTCGAGGCGGCCCTGCGTGAACGGCTGGCCGAAGCGCCCTCCTTCGTCGCCTTCGAGGGCTACGACACGATCGCCGTCCTCGCCGATGTGCTGCGCTCGCACGGCGTGGACCGGGCGCGCACTGCCGCTTCCTGGCCGCGCGTCGCGGTCGAAGGCACCCGCGGGCCGATCCGGTTCTCCCGCACGCCGGGCATCGGCGTCCGGCAGTGGGCCTGGCCGCCGGTCCAGGTCGTCGACCGCGACCCGGCGGAGCCGACCCGCTTCCGGATCCTCCGCACCGGCTGAGCGATCCCGGAGTCCGGCGGCTGTCCCCAGGGCCGGCGCGTGTCGTTCGAGGCAGGTCACCGGTCCTGCGGCGTGAGTTCCTGTTCCGCTTCCAGGGCGGCCCTGCACACGGCGGCCTGGACGTCGGTGTGGGCCAGCAGGTACACGATGCGGATACGCGATGCCGGGTGGGAGCGGAAGTAGACCACGGTCGACGACAGCAGGCGTTCCGCGGTCTTGCGCAGGTCGCTGTTGCCCCCACCGGTCCCGAGGAGCGGCAGCACCACCGAGCGCAGCGCCTCGCCCTCCGCGGCGAGACGGTCGGCCTCCGTGAGGATGTTGCGGACACACCGCTCCAGATCCATGACCTGTCGATAGCCGGAAGTGGGTTCTCCCTCGACCGCGGCGACGTGCAGGATCCGCTGGACCTGGTGGCTCTCCCGCAGTTCTCCCGGTCCGGTGACCAGGACCTGACCGGCGGTCACATAGGAGCGGCCGGCCATGCGCTCGGCCAGCTCCGCGGCGATGGTGTCCTGGACGAGGTGACCGGCGTCGTCCCGGCGACCACCGTGGTAGCGGATCGCCGCGGACAGGGTGGGCTCGTCGACGCGGGACATCTCCATCCGCGTGTTCTCCGAGTTCACCCACACATCGGCGCCCAGGATGTCGGCCAGGTTCCCGGTGACCATCCCCACGCGATGCCGCTGGTCGCCCCGCAGGGGCCGTTCGTACCGCGTGCACGGGGCGACCCGGGGTGGCGCGTCCTCGGAGCCGTGCTCGGCCAGCAGTTGCCTGCGCAACGCGGCGTTCTCCCGTCCGAGCTTCTTCAGCTCCGCCGCCGCTTCGTCGTGTCGGCGCGTCCTGGCCAGCCAGGCGAAGGACGCCAGCATGAAGAACGCGGCGAAGCCGGCGGCACCACCGAGCCCGAACCCCAGCGCCCGGCCCTCGGTCAGGGAGTCGGGGAAGACGGAGAAGAGGAACAGCGCCGCCGCGAGCGAGTAGAGCAGGATCACCGGGAGTTGGAGGGCGTACTGGCGCTCGCTGCGACGGGGCGAGGACGACCAGATCTGCAGCCCGACGCCGGAAACGGTGAAGACCGCCGTGATGATCAGGTGCAGCGGACTCATCGGTGACAGCCCCCGGGATCGATGGCGCGCCGCTTTCCCCGTGCGGCGGCGGGCCGCCCATCCTATCGACCGGTTCCGCAGGTGTGTGTCCGGGCCCGCGCGAACTGTGGCGGTCCGAACCGCAGAAGTACGGCACGCGTAAGGCGTTCCTCGCTAAACTGATGGGCGGAGTTCGGAGTGCCGTGATAACTGGCCCTCAGGTCCGGCATCGACTCCATCAACGGGAGACAAGGGCATGCCGATGAGCGATTCAAAGCTGGGTCTCAGCGCCAAGGATCTGAAGTCTGCGAGAAACGCTGCGAGAGGTGGCGAATACCATCTCCTCCTTGGCGCCGGGGCAAGCAAGGGAGCCAGCAACAGCAGGGGCGCGCTCCCCGACGCGAAAGGGCTGGTCTCCGTCCTCGGAGAGGAATTCAAGAACGCTCGGATCACCGACTCGATCTCACTTCATCGGGCATACCAGCGAGCCCTGGTGGTCAGCTCGCCCGAAAAGGTCTGGCGCTTCCTGAAGTCGGTCTTCTCCGGAGCCGAACACGATGAATGGTTCCACAAGCTGGCCATCATGCCATGGAACCGAGTATGGACCCTCAATATCGACGACGCATTCGAGAACGCCTTCGAGGCGGCCAGGGAAAAGACCCGCCGACGGCTGCGGACGGTGAACTTCGACGACCCGTTCTCGGAGACGGGCGGTCTGGAAGTCGTGCATCTCCACGGGCATGTGATCGGACCGAACCCGAAAGGCCTCATTTTCTCACTGACCGAGTATCAGCAGCTCGCCAGTGAGAAGCGCGTCTGGAAGCAGGTGCTGGACGGGTGTCTGAGCACCAAGCCCTTCGTCGTCATCGGGGCGAGCATTCTCGGGGATCCCGACGTGGAGGCGGCCCTGCTGGGATCCTCGCCCTGTGCCACCGCGCCATCGATCATCGTCGACCCCGGAATTCCGGAAGACAACGCCTGGGAACTCGAGGCGCGCGGATACAGGATCGTCCGCATGACCGGAGAGGATTTCCTCGAGGCCTGGGAGGAGGAGCTCGGTCTCGACGAGGCGTCCCTGCGGGAACTCGAGGACGCCCAGATGCTCTCCATTCCGCAGTTCTCCCGCCTCCAGACGAACCGGTCCGCCCCCTACCCCAGGGCACACGATTATCTGGGAGGAGACGCCCCCGTCTGGAGGGATGTGCTGGACGGCAACGTCTCGGAGCTCGAATGGATGAAGGCGGTGCGGCGTGACTTCACTCAATGGCTGAGTGACGAATCCGCAGGATCACGGCTTCACATCATCTACGCCCCGAGGCTTTCGGGGGCGTCCAGCGGCCTTCTGCTGTCGGCGCGCAGTTTCATCCGAAGTCATGTCGATGTCTTCATTTTTGACGGATCATCAAGGTTCGACGCCGACCTGATGATCAAGTCCTGCCGCGACGGACGGCCGACGGTCCTCCTCATCGACTCGGGCGCAGACTTCGCCAATGACGTCGACGAGCTCCTCAACGCCGCGGCGCAGGACAGCAACGTGCGCATCTACGTCACCGTCACCGAGGATCCCCGGAATCACCTCCGGATGGAGGGGCGCCTTTCGGGCGACTACCCCCGTATGGTGACAAGGGTGCCGAACAAACTCGGGCACAAGGACGCTCAGCAGATCGTCGGACACCTGGAGAAATTCGGCCGTCTCGGGGCACTCGAAGGGGTACGACACCAGGACCGGGTGAAGCAGCTCAAGGGGCGGGACATCTTCTCCGCGCTGGTGGACGTCGAATACGCCACGGGGTTCCGGAAGAGGATACAGGCGGAGATCAAGGAGCTTGACGCCACCTGGAAGAAGAACCTGGTCCTCCTGCTTTCTCTCGCAGCTCAGGGCGCCCGCCCGGTAGGAGTCCTGGAGGCGTCCATTGCCGTGGGGCAGCGAAACAGCGAGCTCGCCGAATCCCTCAAGAAGGACGGGCACCTGGGTGCCCTGATCGAGCAGACCGGAGAAATCCTGCTGGCCCGGCAGCGAGGGAACACGGTGGACGCGGTGATCTCGGACATGTCCGAGCGCGCCGCCTTCAAGAAAGTACTCGCGACCGTCCAGAACCTCTCCCCCCTCGCCACCCGGGCAAGTCTGCATGAGCGCAACCGGGGCGCACGCCTGGCCGGCTACTTGATGACGGTGAGCCAGTTGCGGAAGAACTTCCCGACCGTGGAGCTGGAATCAGAGTTCTTCTCCGAACTCCTGCCGATCTTCGGAGACTGGAACGCCCGATTCTGGGAACAGCGGGCGAAATACGCCAAGGGGCAGCGGCGATGGGAGAAGGCCGACTCCTTCGCCGGCAGAGCGGTCACTCTCTACGACGACGTCTACACCAGGACCACCCATGGCACGATCCTTGTGAATCGAGCCGAGGACCTGGCGGATTCAGGCGATCCCAAGTGGTGGGACTTCTACCGGCGCGGCCGCCTGCAGTTCGAGACGGCGATCGACCGCGATCGGCTCAACCGCGTCACGCGATTCGCCTACCTCAACGCGACCTTGGATCTGCGGAAGGCGCTGAACGGAAGCCTGGCCGACGACACCTCGTCCACGGCACCCGCAGAGAACGTCTACGAGGTGATCACCGACTGGGAACGCGAATACATGACGCTCCGGCTGTCCCTGTCCGGCCAGGAGAACCTGGAATCGGCACGCCGCGCAGAATCCCTCTCCCAGCGATGGGAATCCCTCAAGAGGGAAGCGGAATAAGCCTGTCGCGGCGAACCCCTCAGTCCTGCGCCCGGTTCTCCTTGCGACCCACCAGCAGCAGCGCCGCCCCTCCGATCACCACCAGGCCGATGGCCGTGCCCGCGATGATCGGGGTGGCGCTGGAGCCGCCCGTCTCGGCGAGGTTGGTGTCGGTGGCGGTGGTGCCGCCGACGGTGGCCGGGCTGGGGTCGCTGAGGGTCTGGGTGGTCAGGTCCGAGGTCTCCGCGGTCCGGGTCCGGCAGTCCAGGAGGCCGGTGAAGCGGGACTCGGCGCCCTGGAGGCCGGTGATCGTGAAGTCGTAGGGCTGGTCCTCCTGGAGCGGGATCGTCACCGTCCGGGAGGCGCCCGCCGGGATGGCGTGCTCGGCGCCCATCAGGTCGAAGGTGAAGGCCTCGTCGCCCTGGTTGGCCACGGTGATGTCCACACCGCTCTCGGCGCAGTTCTTCGCCGCCGACAGGGCCGGTACGGCACCCTGCTTCGCCCAGCTCGCGGTCGCCGTCGCCGACACCGTCGACTCGCTGGAGCCGGCCAGGATCTGGGTCTGGCTGCGGCTCTCCGAGGTGAAGGCACGGCCGACCGGGATGGTCGTGGAGGCCTGGACCGTCAGTTCGGCGGAGCCCGGCTCGGCGTCGGCGGGGACGTCGAAGAACAGCTCGCTGCCGTCCCTCGCGGTCGTGACCGGCTTGCCGTCCCTGCCGACGATCCGCACCCCGGTGATACCGGCGTCCACCGGCGGTGCGACCGTCACCGTGCTCGCGCCCGTGTGCACCGTCACCGGTCCGATCGGCTCACCGGGGTGGCCCGAGACGGCCGGGGCGTCGAGCGTCAGGGACGCCTGCGGCTCGGCCGTGTCCCGGGCGGCCTTCTGGAGATAGTCCGCGAGCTGTTCGGCCTGCGGGTCGACGGCGTCCACGTCCGCGTCGTCCGAGTAGCGCCAGATCGCCACCTGGGTGCCCGCCGCCGCGTCCTGCTCGGTGAGTCCGCCGGCGATGCCGGCCTTCGCCGCCAGCGAGGCCAGATCGTTGACCTGGGGGTAGGAGTTCTTCAGGATCCAACGGATCCGGCCCGCGTCGTCGTTGGCGCCCAGCGAGGTGCCGCTCGACGGCGTCTCCTGGTACTTGGCGTCCCGCTGGGTGGGGTTGTGCAGGTCGACGCAGTAGGTCTGGAGGGTGCCGCCGCCATCGACGGACATCTCGAACAGGCCCGCCGAGATCTCCTGGTCCCCGCCGTCGTCATGGAGGACCGCCGCGCCGTACGTCTTGAGGCCGCCCATGGTCGCGGTGGCTCCGCCCTGGGTCTGCGTGGTCTCGTCGGCGGCGGCCGAGCCCGCGGACGCGATCATGCCCGCGGCGGCGACGAGTCCGCAGACCAGTGTCGACGCGGCGAAGCGGGCAGCGCCGCGCGGACGCGCGGACGGCGCCGAGAACGAAGAAATCAACGCAATTCCCCTTCGAGCAGGACTCGTTGACGTGGGGGTACGGTCCCGCCAGCGGAATCAGAAGCCCCGTGAGCCACGATCGGCATCCTAGAGACGCCCGCGCACCCGGTTTCCCGGTCATGTCATCGGATGGGTGATCCGACTCGGAATCGTTATCCCCAAGATCGTCAACAGGCGTGCCGTGCGCGGCGCTTATCGACAAATCCACCGGGCAACGCGGATGGATCCGCCGATAAGCCGCCCACCGGTCAGCTCGGGGCACCGCCCGACATCACGTCACCGCCACCGCTTCACCGAGCTGTTGGGCTCCCGGTGCCGGTGTCTCCCAGTCGGGTTCGGGCCGGGCGGGGGCGCCGACGACGGCCGGCTCGGGCCTGACCGAGCGTCGGAAGGCCGAGGTGCCGCGTGCGATGTCGTGACCGATCGACACCGCGTCGATGTCGGCCGAGGTCCAGTTCTGCTGCCCCTCCCGCGTCTCCGTGCGCACCTTGAGCCGGCCCTGCACGATCACCGGATCGCCGACGTTCAGCGACGCCGACGCGTTCACGGCCAGCTGCCGGTTGGCCCACACCGTGAAGAAGTTGGTGTGCCCGTCGGCCCAGGCGCCCTTCTCGCGGTCCCAGTAGCGCGCGGTCACCGCCAGCCGGAACCGCGCCGACGGTCCCGCCGCCAGCTCCCGGTAGACCGGCTGCGTCGCCACGTTCCCCACCGCGCACACGATCGTCTCGTTCATCGTCGAACCCCTCCCGGACACGCGTACGGGCCCGTCCCGTACGGCTGCGGTCGTCGCGTCGACCGCGTCCTTCGCGATCGCCGCACGGCCAGACTGCCTCCGCCGGGCCGGGCCCGCCGCGCCCTGTGGATCACCGCGCGTCCGTGGACAACTCCACCACCCGGACGAGTGAGCCCCGGTGATCCACTTGTGGATCACTCCCCAGCCTGTGGATCACGCCTCGCACGCCGCCTGCAGCACGCCCCGGCACTCACCCGCCCGGCCCGGCTCAACGCGCTGCCGCCCCGGCCCCCGCCCCCACCACCCTCCCGTACTGCTCCCGGACCTCCCGATACCGCAGCAGCTCCGCCGCCAGAGGGTCCAGGACCCGGGCCCGGCCGCAGCCGGCGGCGGCCTCGCGCAGACGCCGTTCCGCGTCCTGCCCGTACCGCCGGGCCGGGCCCCGGGCCGCCAGCCGGCAGCTCCACTCCACCAGCGGACCGCCGACGATCCCGGCCACCATCAGCAGCACCGGCACCCCCAGGTTCGGGTCCATGACCCCGGCGATCTGCCCCACCAGCCACAGCCCGCCGACGACCTGGAGCAGCGTCATGGCCGCCTGCGCCAGCACGGCCACCGGCCACCACCCCGGTCGCGGTGGCCGCCCGGGCGGCAGTCCGGCCCGGGCGGCCAGCTCGTCCAGCGCCTCGGGCAGCCCCTGGGAGCCGCGTACGGCCGCCTCCCGCACCGCCTGCGCCCAGGGCGCGGGCAGCCCGCCGGAGGCCCGCTCGGACACCGTCCGCACCGCCTGCTCGACGCGCTGGCGGGCCGTGGCCTCCTCGTCGGCCTGGGTGCGGGCCGGGAACCGGCCGGTGATCGGGTCCACCTCGCCCTGGCACCACCGCCACAGCCGCAGCCACGGTGTCCCGCAGGCCCGGCCCGCGTTGCGCAGCCAGGCGCGCTCGGCGGCCTCGCCCGCCGCGGTGGCGCCCACCGCGTCCGCGAGCCGGTCGGCGAACTCCTCCCGTGCCTCCTCGCTGAGCCCGGTGCGCTGCCCGGTGACGTAGACGGGCCGCAGCCGGGCCGCGGCGGCGTCCACGTCGGCCGAGACCCGGCGGCCCGCCGCACCGCGCTCCGCGACGAACTGGCCGAGCAGCTCGCGCAATTCGCCGACGCCGTCCCCGGTGAGCGCGGACATGGCGAGGACGGTGGCGCCCGGTTCGCCGTACTCGCCGAGGGCGATGCCGTCCTCGTCGAGGAGCCGCCGCAGATCGTCGAGGACGAGTTCCGCGGCCTCGCCGGGCAGCCGGTCGACCTGGTTGAGGACGACGAACATCACCTCGGCGTGCCCCGCCAGGGGCCGCAGATACCGCTCGTGGAGCATGGCGTCGGCGTACTTCTCCGGGTCCACCACCCAGACGACCGCGTCGACCAGCTTCAGGATGCGGTCCACCTGCTCGCGGTGCGCCACGGCGGCGGAGTCGTGGTCGGGCAGGTCGATCAGGACGAGCCCGCGCAGCTGGGCCTCCGCCTCCGCGCTCTGCGCCGGCCGTCTGCGCAGCCGGCCCGGGATGCCGAGGCGGTCGATGAGGCTGGCGGCGCCGTCGCTCCAGCTGCACGCGATGGGCGCGGCGGTCGTCGGGCGCCGTACGCCGGTCTCCGAGATGGGCACCCCGGCGAGCGTGTTGAACAGCTGGGACTTGCCGCTGCCGGTGGCGCCCGCGAGGGCGACGACGGTGTGCTGCCCGGAGAGCTTGCGCCGCGCCGCCGCCTCGTCGAGCACATGGCCGGCCTCGGCGAGCGTCCTGTTGTCGAGGCGGGTGCGGGACAGGCCCACGAGTTCGCGCAGCGCCTCGAGCCGGGAGCGCAGGGGGCCGTCGTAGACGGGCGGGCCCCCGGCAGGCGCGGCACCGGTCCGGACCTCCACCACGGCGGCCTGTTCGCCGCCCGCACCCTCGTTCACCCGGCGCGCGATGAGACCGTCGTCCCACGCGCCGACCGCTTCGGCGACGGGGTCCGTGGCGGCGCCGCCGGCCTCCGCGCGGGACGCGGCCTGCCCAGGGGCCTCCTCGGCGGCGTCCTTGGACTTGCGTTCCGTGCGATCCGTCTGGGCCGTGCGTTCCGTGCGATCCGTGCGATCCGTGCGATCCGTGTGGTCCTCGTCAGTGACGGCGGTCACCGGTCACCTCTCCTTCTGCAGTACGGACAGCGCGGCGATGAGTTCGGCCTGGGGTTCGGCGTGGACGTCGAGTCCGTCGAGGGGGGCGAGGCGGCGCTCGCGTTCGGCGTGCAGGACGCGGTCCAGGTGTTCGGTGAGCAGCCGTCCGCCGCGGTCGCGCAGCCGCAGCGCGCCGTGGGCGCCGAGCCGTTCGGCGAGGCCCTCGCCCGCGGTGCGGGCCCGGCGGCCGCCCAGCAGGGCGGTGGCGACGAGGGCGGCGATCGCCTCGGGGTCGGCGGCGCCGCGTTCCAGGGCGCGCACTTCGTCCTCCGCGTACTCCTCCAGCTCCCGCCGCCACCGTCGTACGGCCATCCCGATGCGGTGTTCGGCGTGTTCCGGGGTGGACTCGGCGTCCGTCAGGGCCGGTGCGGCGGAGGCGGGTTCGCGGCGCCAGGCCTCGTCGACGCGTTCGTCGGCGGCGGTGACGGCGCACAGCAGCAGGGCGGCCAGGCTCTCCGCCAGGGCGTCGAGGAGTTCGCCCGCGGTGCAGTCCAGGGGGAAGGCCCGCCAGCGTTTGAGGGCGTCCCCGGCGAGGACGGCGCCGTTCTGCAACCGGCCCCGCACGCGCGCGTACTCGCTGTCGTACGCCTTCTCCACGGTGGTGGTGAGCCGGAGCGCGGCGGCGTACTGCGCGGCGGCGGCGCCGGCGAGTTCCGGCATCCGGGACTTGAGGGAGTCGAGGACGCCGTGGGCGGTGCGGGCGAGGACGTGGTGGCGGGCGCCGGGGTCCTGGGCGTGGTGGACGAGCCAGGTCCGCAGCGGGGCCACGGCGGTGGCCGGAAGCAGCCCACCGCCCCAGGCGGACTCGGGGAGTTCGGGGACGGTGAAGCGGGGTACCTCGCCGAGGCCGGCCTTGGTGAGCAGGGCACCGTACTGCCGGGACACCTCGGCGACGACCTGGTGGGGTACGCGGTCCAGGACGGTGACGAGGGTGGCGTCGTACTCCTTGGCGGTGCGCAGCAGATGCCAGGGCACGGCGTCGGCGTAGCGGGCGGCCGTGGTGACCATCACCCAGATGTCGGCGGCGCAGATCAGTTCGGCGGCGAGGGCGCGGTTGTCGGCGATGAGGGAGTCGATGTCGGGGGCGTCGAGGAGGGCGAGGCCGGGCGGGAGGGTCTCGGCGGTCTCGATGCGCAGGACGCGCCGGCCGTCGTCGCCGGGCGGCAACAGGTCGTCCGTGGACTCCTGATGGGGCACCCACGCGCGCGTGAGGCCGGGCAGGACGCGCATACCGCTGAACCAGTGATGGTCCTCCGGATGGCAGACCAGCACCGGGGTCCGGGTCGTCGGGCGCAGCACCCCCGCCTCGCTGACGCGCCGCCCGACCAGGGAGTTGACGAGGGTCGACTTGCCCGCGCCGGTGGAGCCGCCGATGACGGCCAGGAGCGGCGCTTCGGGCTGTCTGAGGCGGGGCACCAAGTAGTCGTCGAGCTGGGCGAGCAGTTCGTCGCGGTTGGCACGCGCGCGTGGCGCCCCCGCCAGGGGCAGCGGGAAGCGTGCGGCGGCGACACGGTCGCGCAGGGCGGAGAGTGCGTCGAGCAATTGAGGCCGTACGTCCAAGGTCACCACATGCGAAGAATGCCCAATTTTAGGGGATTTATGAAGCATATAGGCATGTCTGCGCGCCGATAGGACACAAGGGACGGAAGGGGCGACTGGGACACAGGCACAGCCCAGGCATAACGAGTGCACAACACCCGGGTCGCGAGACGCCAAAAGCGATGCACGATTCGCACCTGCCTGCGATTATCAGGACCGCTTCACCGAACCTCCACATTGAGCCACGGAGGCGAAGCAACCGGGACAAGGAACCGGGAGCCCTATCCTTGTCCCCGGCAACGTCACGGATCGCCCCACACCCGGGCAGCACGTACGAGGCCACCCCATCCGGCCCCCGTAGCTCAGTGGATAGAGCAGGCGCCTTCTAAGCGCTTGGCCGCAGGTTCGAGTCCTGCCGGGGGCGCAAGTCTCCGCCCTCCCTCCGGGAGGGCATTTTTGCTGTTCAGGGCATGTTTCACGCGACACGACAAGCCCCGGACACCCCCCTGACGATCAAGGGGAGGTTCCGGGGCGGTCCGGCTGTCACCGGGCTTTCGCGGGTGGCCCTGTCGAATACGTGTCGAAGTTCTCGGCGGGAAGACTCAGCCCGCGTCGGTCGGCTCGGGAAGCTCCCCCGCGGCCTCCAGCCGCCTTTTCAGGCCAGGAAGCCGCCCCTCGAAGCACCGCGTGTATGTGGCCGGCAGCACCGGACGCTGTTCCCGGCCCATTCGGCCACCTGGGCGGGTGGAATTCCGTCATTGAGCCACTTCGTGAGGCGCGAATGACCGAGCCCGCGTGGGATGCCCCGGCACGGTACGCGTGTCGCCCTCGGCACGACCCTTGAGGTCACGTTCCTCGTGGATCTCCCCGGTGTCGGTCCACTGCTTGCCGATCTCCGGTGTCGCCGTGTGCATCAGCAACTCGCGCCAGGTCTCGGGCGTCGGGGCCAGGAGGCGTCACGTCCTGTACCCGCATGGCTACGGCTTCCTCCGGCCGCAGGCCGCAGCAGTACAGCGCGGCGAAGAAGGCGTGCTGCCGCTTTCCGCCACGCGGCCTGGTCCGCGTTCATCAAGGACCGCTTGTCCACGGCGTTGCTGGTCTTGGTGACAGCCGTCGACTCCTTCCCCTGGGGAGGAGGTTCGTCCGCAGAACGCGCCGCCCGATCGCGTGCTTCATGACGACGTCGAGGACCGGCGGTGCCGCAAGCACGTGCCCGAGCAGTCCGCACGGCCCATGGATCGCCGGCCGTGCTCGCGGAGAAGCCGCACCATTCATTCCAGCCCGGGAGGTTCGACGCCGTGCAGCTGCATGCGAGGAAGTTTCGTCGCCACCGGCCAACCCCGGCAATCGCCCGCGCACGGCGCTGGGTCGCGTCCGGATAGGCCCGGCAGTACGCTCTTTCACAAAGTCGGGGATCGAGGAACGGGGCCGAAGCCCCCATCGAGGTCGCACCCCTTTGGCCGTCTCTGATCGCGATCAGTGGGCAGGGTGACTTTATGAACGCCATCGACAAGGCAATCGGAGCAGAGGCCCACTGGTTGATGGGTCGCGTCATGCCCCGCAAGTTTCTGGGCGAGGTCCGCAAACACCTCCACCATGTGGCACCCGATCGCGAGGGCGAGCTGATCGACGCGATCCGCGCGCGGGCGGACGAAATCGTCGACGCGGACGAGGACTTGGCCACCGACGGATCGTCGAAGGGTGCGCTGGCGATCGGTGCGGTGGTACTGGCCGCCTTCGAGAAGCTGGTCCCCCTGTTCGACGGGGACGAACGGCGTACGATCCGCTATCTCCAGCACGCGATGAGCCCGGTGCTGAGGCGCCCGTACGACATGACCTTCTCGACGCTCAACGAGCGGGACCACGCGCTCGACAAGATCGAGAAGACGTGCCGTGTGATGGTGAAGCTCTACCCCGCTCACTTCGAGTTCGACTTTCAACGACCGGAGCCTGGCCTTTTCGAGATGAACGTCAGGCGCTGCTTCTGGCGCGATTTCTTCGCCCGCCACGACGCCACGCCCGTCACGACGGTGATGTGCGCGTTCGACGTGAACTTCATGAAGGCGATCGACCCCGCGGTCAGCGGACTGCGCGCCGAACGTACCTCCCTGCTGTCACTCGGCGACAGCAGGTGCCGTTTCGCCGTCCTTGAGACCGACGACCCTCTCAGCGGCTACAGCGACGCTCTCGAAACGCGGTTCGTCGACGACAGGGAAGGCAACGGCTGACGGGCTCGTGCTCAAACGATCGCAGCTTCCCCAGCGGCGCGGCTTGCTGAGGTTCAGGCGGCTGAATCGAAGGTGTCCGTCGTGGGCCAACCGGCCGGACCGGGACCGACAACGACAGACGTCCCGCACCTGTCAACGGTGAAAGACCAGGTCAGCGCCCCCGGCCCGAACGGGTTTCCCCCCAGGGGTAGCCGTCCGGCAAGATGGGGTGTATCTGCCCACTGCCAGATTTCAAGCTGCCGGACGGTTTCTCTTGGCTGAGTACATCTACACCATGCGCAAGACGCGCAAGGCACACGGCGACAAGGTCATCCTTGACGACGTAACGCTGAGCTTCCTGCCCGGCGCGAAGATCGGTGTGGTCGGCCCGAACGGCGCCGGTAAGTCCACCGTTCTGAAGATCATGGCGGGGCTGGAGCAGCCCTCCAACGGCGACGCGTTCCTGTCGCCCGGATACAGCGTCGGCATGCTGCTCCAGGAGCCGCCGCTCGACGAGTCCAAGACCGTCCTGGAGAACGTGCAGGACGGCGCCGCCGAGGTCATGGGCAAGCTCAAGCGGTTCAACGAGGTCGCCGAGCTGATGGCGACCGACTACTCGGACGCGCTGCTCGACGAGATGGGCAAGCTCCAGGAGGACCTCGACCACGCCAACGCGTGGGACCTGGACACCCAGCTGGAGCAGGCCATGGACGCCCTGGGCTGCCCGCCCGGCGACTGGCCCGTCACCAACCTCTCCGGTGGTGAGCGCCGCCGCGTCGCGCTGTGCAAGCTGCTGCTGGAGGCCCCCGACCTGCTGCTGCTCGACGAGCCCACCAACCACCTGGACGCCGAGTCCGTGCAGTGGCTGGAGCAGCACCTCGCGAAGTACCCCGGCACCGTCGTCGCCGTCACCCACGACCGGTACTTCCTCGACAACGTCGCCGAGTGGATCCTGGAGCTCGACCGCGGTCGCGCCCACCCCTACGAGGGCAACTACTCCACCTACCTCGACACCAAGGCGACCCGCCTCAAGGTCGAGGGCCAGAAGGACGCCAAGCGCGCGAAGCGTCTGAAGGAAGAGCTCGAGTGGGTGCGGTCCAACGCCAAGGGGCGTCAGGCCAAGTCCAAGGCCCGTCTCGCCCGGTACGAGGAGATGGCGGCCGAGGCCGACAAGATGCGGAAGCTGGACTTCGAGGAGATCCAGATCCCGCCGGGCCCGCGGCTCGGTTCCATCGTCGTCGAGGTCAACAACCTCTCCAAGGCCTTCGGCGAGAAGGTCCTCATCGAGGACCTGTCCTTCACCCTCCCGCGCAACGGCATCGTCGGCGTCATCGGCCCGAACGGCGCCGGCAAGACCACGCTGTTCAAGATGATCCAGGGCCTCGAGACCCCGGACTCCGGCGACATCAAGGTCGGCGAGACCGTCAAGATCTCGTACGTCGACCAGAGCCGCGAGAACATCGACCCGAAGAAGACCCTGTGGGCCGTCGTCAGCGACGAGCTCGACTACATCAATGTCGGACAGGTCGAGATGCCGTCGCGGGCGTACGTGTCCGCCTTCGGCTTCAAGGGCCCCGACCAGCAGAAGCCGGCCGGCGTGCTCTCCGGCGGTGAGCGCAACCGCCTCAACCTCGCGCTCACCCTCAAGCAGGGCGGCAACCTGCTGCTCCTCGACGAGCCGACCAACGACCTCGACGTGGAGACGCTCTCCTCCCTGGAGAACGCGCTGCTGGAGTTCCCCGGCTGCGCCGTGGTCGTCTCCCACGACCGGTGGTTCCTCGACCGGGTCGCCACCCACATCCTCGCCTACGAGGGCGAGTCCAAGTGGTTCTGGTTCGAGGGGAACTTCGAGTCGTACGAGAAGAACAAGATCGAGCGGCTGGGTGCGGACGCCGCCCGTCCGCACCGCGCCACCTACAAGAAGCTGACCCGGGGCTGATCGATCTTGCGGCACATCTACCGCTGCCCGCTGCGCTGGGCGGACATGGACGCGTACGGCCACGTCAACAACGTGGTGTTCCTCCGCTATCTGGAGGAGGCCCGCATCGACTTCCTGTTCCGCCCGGAGAAGGACTTCCAGCAGGGGTCCGTGGTGGCGCGCCACGAGATCGACTACAAACGCCAGCTCGTCCACCGGCACTCGCCCGTGGACATCGAGCTGTGGGTCACGGAGATAAGGGCGGCGTCCTTCACCATCACCTACGAGGTGAAGGACGACGACCAGGTCTACGTCACCGCGTCGACGGTCATCGTGCCGTTCGACTTCGCGGCACAGCGACCGCGCCGGATCACGGCGGAGGAACGCGAGTTCCTGAACGAGTACCGCGACGACGCCGAGGAGGCCGTCGCCGCATGACGGTGCTCCACCTCGCCGACGAGGGGGAGGCGGCGGACCTCGCGGCCTTCCTCTCCCGGCTGCTCCACTACGACCGTGGAGCCGCGGTGCGCCTCCAGGCGGCCGGGACGGCACTCGCCGTGTTCGGCCGGCCGCCCTCCTTCGAGGTGCTCGCGATCCGTGCCGTACGCCTCGCCAAGCCGTACGAGGACGGGCTCGACGTCACCCTGGACGCCACCGTGTCCGCGGGGGAGCTGCTGGAGGCGGTGGACGAGAGCGCGGCCACGGCCGCCGTGCCGCCCGCCGTCACCGGGCCGCCGTGGGCCGGTGTCCTGCCGCCGCGCGGCGGCTGGCGCGCCGAGCCCGGACTGCCGGCGCCCGACGCGCTGCGGGCGCTGGTCGGCGCGGCCGTCGCCGAGTTCCGGGGCCGTACCGAGGAACTCGCCCCCGAGGGCCGTACCCGCGCCGCACTCGACCGGATCGGACGGGAGATCTGGTCCCGGACGGTCGGCGACACCGGGCTTCCGGTACGGGCCGTGCACGCGGCCCAGTCCCTGGGGTTCCTGCGTCCCTCGGCCGGGGCGCGGGACCTGGCGCTGCTCTCGCTCGGGTCCTGGCTGCGCCTGCGCACGCCGTACGGCTCGATCGCCGTACGACGTGCGGGTTCGCTCGGGACCCTGGACGTCAGCGTCCGCTGACGTCCGGCGCCGCCCCGGTCACACCAGGGGCCACAGCGCGGCCGTCAGACCGAAGCCGATGAAGCCCATCGTGGTCGTCAGGACCGTCCAGGTGCGCAGTCCGGTGGCCACGTCCAGGCCGGTCAGCCGGGTGAACATCCAGTAGCCCGCGTCGTTGATGTGCGAGACGGCGAGACCGCCCGCGCCCATCGCCAGGGCGACCAGGGAGAGCTGGCCCGTCGACAGGTCGGCGCGCTGGAGCAGCGGGGTGAGGATGCCCGCCGTCGTGATCAGCGCCACCGTCGTCGAGCCCTGGGCGGCACGCAGGGTGAGCGCCGTGAGGAAGCCCAGGAAGAGGGCGGGCAGCCCGGTCCGGTCCAGGACGTCGGCGATCGCGTCGCCGATGCCGCTCGCCACCAGCACCTTGCCGAAGACCCCGCCCGCGCCCGCCACCAGGATCACCATGGCGACGGAGGGGAGCGCCGAGCCCATCACGTTCGCGATGTGCGCGCGGTCCCAGCCGCGCCGGGCGCCGAGCAGGTACGCGCACAGCGCCACGTCGATCAGCAGGGCCACCATCGGGGCGCCGAGGACGGTGAGGACCGCGCGGAGCGTGGAGCCCTCGGCGAGGAGGTTCTGGCCCAGGGTGCCGGCCAGGATCAGCAGGATCGGGGTGACGATCAGGGCGAGGACCATGGCGAAGGAGGGGGCGGGCGGGGCTGTCTCGGTGGTCGTGGCGGGGGCCGGCCGGGTGAGGACGGCGGTGCCGTGGCCGTCGTCCGCCGCGGGGACCGAAGGAGCGCCGGAGGCCGAACCGCCGGTGGGCTCCTCGCCGTAGACCTCCGCGTACACCGCCGGGTCCATCGGGTACTCGCGGCGGGTCATCCGGCGCGAGACCAGGTAGCCGAGGAGGACGACGACCGCCGTGACCGGGATGCCCAGCAGCAGGACCAGGCCCTGGTCGGCGCCGATGGCCTGGGTGACGGCGACCGCGCCGGGGTGCGGGGGCAGGAAGGCGTGCACGGTGAGCATCGCCGCGCCCATCGGGAGGGCGTAGACCAGGAGCGGCTTGCGGGAGGCGCGGGCCACGCCGTACGCGATCGGCATCAGGATGATCAGTCCGACCTCGAAGAAGACCGGGATGCCGAGGACGAAACCGGCGACCGTGAGCGCGAGCGGGGTGCGCTTGGAGCCGAAGCGGTCGATGAGCGAGTGGGCGAACGAGGCCGCGCCGCCGGAGAGTTCGATGATCCGGCCGATCATCGCGCCCAGGGCGATGATCGTGGCGATGTGCCCGAGGGTGGAGCCCATGCCCTCCTCGATGGTCTTCACCAGGTCCGCGGCCGGGACTCCGGCGCTGAGCGCGACGCCGATGGAGACGACGACCAGGGCGACGAACGGCTGCACCTTGGCCCGCAGGATGAGCAGCAGCAGGGTGGCGACGCCGATCGCGGCGATGAGGAGGAGAGTGGTGTGGCTCATCTGGTGCCTCCGGTGGTGGGCGCCTTCGGGGAGAGGACGGTGACGACCGAGGAGTCGTCGTGTGCGGCCAGGCCGGCGGCCTCGCCGAGGAGGTAGAGCTGCTGGGCGGCGGAGGCGAGCGGGACGGGCACGTGGGCGTCCTTCGCGATGCCGGTGACGATGCCCATGTCCTTCACGAAGATGTCGAGACGGGACTTCACCTCGGGGGCGGCGCCGTCCGCGTACGTCTCGACCATGCGGGGGCCGCGGTCGGCGAACATGAACGAGCCCGCGGCGCCGTGCCGGAGGCTCTCCACGACGGTGGCCGGGTCGAGGCCGAGGCCGCGGGCCAGCGCGATCGCCTCCGCTGCGGCGGCGATGTGGACGCCGGCGAGGAGCTGGTTGATCGCCTTGAGGGACTGGCCGTCACCGGGGCTTCGGCCCACGACCGTGAGGGTGGAGGCCAGCAGGTCCAGGACCGGGCGGGCCAGATCGAGGGCCTTGTCCTCGGCTCCTACGACGATCAGCAGATCGCCGTCGCCGGCGCGGACCGGGCCGCCGCTGACCGGGGCGTCGACGGTGAGGACGCCCTGCTCGGCGAGGCGGGCCGCCGTGGCGCGGGCGGCCTCGGGGCCGACGGTGCTGGTGAGGACCACGACGGCGCCGGGACGGAGGGTCCCGGCGACACCGTCCGCGCCGAAGAGGGCGGCGTCGACCTGGGGCTGGTCGCGTACGGCGAGGAGGACGACGTCCGCGTCCCGGGCGGCGTCGGCGGGGGTGGGGGCGGGGGTGCCGTTCGCTGCCGCGAGCTGGTCGAGACGGGGTTGGGAGATGTCGTAGGCCGTTACGGGGAGGTGGGCGGCCAGACGGGTGGCCATGGGGAGGCCCATGGCACCGAGGCCGATCACTGCGGTGCGGGGACGGGGGGTCATCGGGGGTGGGGCCTTTCTGGGGAGCGGTGGGGAGGGGTACGGGGGAGGGGTAAGGGGGAGTGGTGTGCGGGTTTGGCCGGTGCTGGGCGGGGGTGGGTGTCGCTCGCCCGCGCTTGCGGGGTGGGCGCAGCTGCGCAAGCCGAAGGGGCGCGGGGAACTGTGCGAACGGCCCACGACGGCCCGCAGGTGAACGGCTCGGCTCAGCTCAGTGCGTTGATCACTCGCGATGCTGCCGCAGCGACAGCCGATCGGCCCGCCGACCACACGCTCACCGCGTCCGAACCGGGGAGTGCCGAAGGGAGCGCCGCCGCCGTCGCCTCGAGGTACGCCCGGCGCAGCTCCGCGTTGACGTTGATCTTGGCGACGCCCCGGGTGAGGGCCGCGCGGAGCTGCGGTTCAGGGACGCCGCTGGCACCGTGCAGGACCAGCGGGACGGGGACCGCGGAGTGGATCGCGGACAGGCGGTCCAGGTCGAGGCGGATCGGTGCGGCGGTGAAGCCGTGGACGTTGCCGACCGCGACCGCCAGCGCGTCCACGTCCGTCGCGGCGACGAACTCCGCCGCCTGGGCCGGGTCGGTCAGCGCGGCCGCGCAGGCCGTCGCGTTCGTCGAGACGTCCTCGTCGCCCGGCAGCGCGCCCAGCTCGGCCTCCACCCAGGCGCCGTGGTCACGGGCCCGGCGGACCGCCTCGCGGGTGAGGGCGATGTTCTCGGCGAAGGGGAGGTGGGAGCCGTCGACCATGACGGAGGTGTAGCCGGCCTTCAGACAGGCGGTGATCTCGTCGAGGTCGCGGCTGTGGTCGAGGTGGACGCCGAGGCGGGCGGAGGAGCCGGCCGCCGCGTCGAGGGCGAGCCGCATGAGGGGGTCGCGGCCCGCGTGCTGGAAGGGGCTCGAACCGGCCTGGATCAGTACGGGATGGTGAGGGTGCGCCTCGGCCGCCGCGACGATTCCCTGGACGGTCTCCAGGTTGTAGGCGACGAAGCCGGGCAGCGCACGGCCGTCGGCGTGGGCGGTGGTGAGGGCCTTGAGGCCGTCGGGGCCGGTCAGCAGCATCGGGCGGCGCTCCTGAGCAGGGCGAGCGCGTCGGCGAGGGCGTCGTCGCCGCCGACGTTCCCCGCGAACACGATGTAGGGGGTGCCGGCGGCCGGGCCGTCGACGGGCTGCCAGAGCGAGACGATGCCGGGCAGCAGGGTGCCCCGGGCCCGGGCGCGGCGGATCTCCAGGCCGTGGGTGGCGGTGTCGCTGGAGGTGATGCCGCCCTTGGCGATGACGAACGCGGGGCGGCGGGCCGCGGTGATCAGCCGGACGGTCTCCACCAGCGCGGCCGAGACGCTGCGCGAGATCGCGAGGCTCTCGTCCGGGTCGGCGGCCGTGACGACCGTACGGGTGGTGCGGACGACCGTGTCGGCGGTGGCCATCGCGCGCGCGGCGGCCTCGGCGGTCTCGTGGATGTGCGGGTCGCGGCGGGCGGGGTCGAGGAGCCGGGTGACGTCGAGTTCGAACTCGGCGATGTCCGTCGTCGTCTCGCGCAGCCGGTTCAGCTGGCGGGTGGTGAGGCCCACGTGCGAGCCGACGACGATCAGGCCGTGCGGGGCGTCGGCGCGCAGGGGCGCGAGTTCGGGGGCGGTGAGCGGGGGGTGGGCCGGCTGGCCGGCGCGGGCGCGGACGAAGGAGGGGCCGACCCGGTGCAGGAGCCGGGTGCCGTTCTCCTCCGCCTCGGCCAGGGCGAGCGCGAGGACGCGCAGATCGTCGTCACAGACGGCGTCCACGACCGCGGGGGCGCCGTCGCGGAGCCCGGCGAGCAGACCGGCGACATGGCCGGGGCCGCCGGTGCGCAGGTCGGTGAGGGTGATGCGGAGGACCTTGTCGGAGGGGACGCGGCCCTTCGTCTTCTCCTCCACCCAGTCGGGCAGGGCGGAGGAGGTGTAGCCGAAGGTGGCGTCGCGGGCGAACTCGCTCTCGCCGACCGGCAGAAGGCCCTCCGGGGTGCGCATCCAGTGCACCGAGTCGACCGTGAGCCGGCCCGCCTCGATGTACGCGGGGACGAGGACGACTCCGTCGGGGGCGGCGCCGGTCGCGGCGAGCTCCTCGGCGAGGACGTCCGTCTCCAGGGGGAAGTGGCCGCGAAGGGTGGAGTCGCCGCGGGAGGCGATGACGTACGGGACGCCCTCGGCCCGCGAGGCCTCGTGCAGGGCGCGGGCGATCTCGCGGTTGCGGGTGGCGGCGTCCTGGGGGGAGAGGCTGCGGGTGTTGGTGAGGACGAAGAAGGCGGGGCTGTCCTGGCGCAGGGCCCAGCGGAGGTCGTCGGTGGTCCAGGTGGTGAGGACCGGGATGTCCTTGACGGTCTGGGTGCCGGTGGGGTCGTCGTCGAGGACGGCGAGGCGGGGGGCCGTGGTGAGGCGGGCGGCCACCTCGGCGGGGGCGACCGTCCTCACTGGGGGGATATATGCCATTATTTCGGGCTCGGGAAGGGCATGACGGGGTAGGGACATGGCGGTTCCTGGGATGGGGTTCCTGGGCGGCTACGACGTCAGGGACTACGACGTCAGGGACTACGACGTCAGGGCCTACGACGCAGCGGTTACGGCGTAGGCGCTACTGCTGCTTCATCACGTGGGCGCGGTAGTCCGTCGCCGTCTGGTGCATATGGGCGTTCATCGCCTCGCGGGCCTTGTCCGGGTCGCCGGATTCCAGGGCGCGCAGGACCTGTTCGTGGTGGGCGATGGCGTTGACGCGGATCTGGGGGACGGCGGAGGTCTCGCGGCGGCCCTCGGCGAGGAGCGCGCCGAAGGGTTCGAAGAGGAGCGGGACGAAGAGGTTGCCCGTCGCCCGCATCACGGTGGCGTGGAAGTCGATGTCGGCCTGCACGAACTTCTCGGTGTCGTGCTCGTCGGCGGCCTCCCGCATGGTGGCGAGATGCTCGCGCAGCTGGGCGAGATGGGTCTCGTCGCGGCGGAGTGCGGCCAGTTCCGTGGCGCCGTTCTCGATCAGACGGCGGGCCTCGATCAGACGCTCGGACAGGGAGGAGTGGGAGGAGTGGGAGGAGTGGGACGCGGCGCGCACCACCGGCTCCAGCGCGGTCCAGCGGTCCGGCGGGTTCACGTAGGTGCCACGGCCGCGGACGACCCGTACGACGTTCTGCGCGCGCAGCTGCTTCACGGCCTCGCGGACGGTGAGCCGGCTCACGGAGGCCTGCTCGGCGAGCTCGCCCTCCGGGGGGAGCGCGGCGTCCGGCGGGTGGGTGCCGTCGATGATCTCGCTGAGCAGGCGTTCGGCGAGGTCTTCGGAGAGCGACATCGTGGGGCCTCCGGCGGGCGGGGTGCGGGTCTGGAGCCACCGTACAGTCGTTGGCTGGAGATCTGACGTCAGACATCTGATGTCTCGACGGGGGTAACCATGACAGCGGGTCGGGGGCCCGTCAATACCCTTACGGGATTTCTGTCCGGTTACGGCAGGGGGACCGTCAGTCGGCCGCGTTCACCATCGACGCCGCCGCGTACGTCAGGTAGTTCCACAGCGTCTCCTCGTGCTCCTCGGAGAGCCCGAGCTCGTCGACCGCGTCCCGCATGTGCCTCAGCCACGCGTCGTGTGCCGCCCGGTCGACGACGAAGGGGGCGTGCCGCATCCGCAGCCGCGGGTGGCCGCGGTTCTCG
This sequence comes from Streptomyces sp. NPDC005820, assembly GCF_040630255.1. NCBI lineage: Bacteria > Bacillati > Actinomycetota > Actinomycetes > Kitasatosporales > Streptomycetaceae > Streptomyces > Streptomyces sp. NPDC005820. The sequence continues at coordinate 75,623 of NZ_JBEXXE010000012.1, read as the reverse complement.
CTGTACGTCGTGGGACCGCCCCAGTACTGCATCAGGAACAGCGCGAGGCGCTCCTCCGCCGGGCCCAGGTCCTCCTCGGGATACATGGGCTTGAGCAGCGGGTCCTCAGCTACTCCCTGGTAGAAACGGTGGACCAGCCGGCGGAAGGTCTCCTCCCCGCCGACCTGCTCGTAGAAGGTCTGCTCCTGAAGCGTGCCGCGCCGAATCTCTTTCACTCCCCCATGGTCTCAGACGGGGGGACCGAGGACGGAAGGCTTAGGACCCCCGGGCTGTCCGACCGAGCCCCCCGGCCGCTCGCCTCGCCCTCCGTTCCGCCGCACAGTGGAGGCATGGGTGGGCTCGACCTCGACCGCGGTCTCGACGACCTCGCCGCCTCGGCGCGGGCCGCGATGGTGCGCGCCGTCGAGGCGAGCGGGGCCTTCGCCGCCGATCCGCGCTGGCGGGAGGCGTTCGGGGCGGTCCCGCGTCACCTCTTCGTGCCGTACTACTACGTGAGCGCGGCCGGCGGCGCCGGCGGGTTCGAGCGGCGCTGGGGCGAGAGCCCCGACCCGCGCACCCGGGAGCGATGGGTGCGCGGCGCCTACGAGGACACCCCGCTGGCCACCCGGCTGCGCGACGGAGAGCTGCTCTCCTCCAGCAGCCAGCCCTCGCTGATGGCGCTGATGCTGGCCGAGCTGCGGGTCGAGCCCGGTGACCGGGTGCTGGAGATCGGGGCGGGCACGGGCTACAACGCGGCGCTGCTGTCGTACCGGCTCGGCGACGACCACGTCACCACCGTCGACCTGGACCCGGAGATCACCGAGTCCGCGCGCCGCCACCTCGCCGCCGCCGGCTACCACCCGACCGTCGTCACCGGGGACGGCGCGCGCGGAGTACCGGAACGCGCCCCCTTCGACCGGATCATCGCGACCTGTCGGCTCGCCTCGATCCCGCGCGCCTGGATCGCCCAGTGCCGGCCGGGTGCGCTCGTTCTGACCCCGCTGGCCACCGGCCTGGTCGCGCTGACGGTAGGGGACGCCGGGCACGCCGAGGGGCACTTCCTGCACACCCCCGCCTACTTCGTGCCCCTGCGCGGGGCGAGCCGCCCGGCACCCGAGCCGACCGCGCTGAGCGGGGTGCCGCGCCGGGCGAGGGAGAGCGACCTGTTCCGCTTCCTGCTGTCGCTCACCCGGGGCAGCCTCGAACCCCGGGAGGCGTACGCCCTCTGGGAGCGCGAGGGAATGCCGGACCGGCGGCGCTACGGCGTCACGGTCGGCGTGAGGCACGCCTGGGCGTGGCTGGACCAACCGGAGGGGCCGTACGCCTGGCCCCTGCCGGGCTCGTCGGGGGCGCGGCTCGTCGAACCGTAGCCCCCGACGTGCGGGCCGTGCTCAGCCCCGGCGGATCGTGATCGTCGTCCAGGCGCCCACGTGCACCCGGTCGCCGTCCTGCAGCGGTACCGGCACGAACGGCTGGATCGGTTCCTCGCCGCCGTTGACCGTCGTACCGTTCGTCGAGTTCTGGTCGACGACCGCCCAGGTGCCGTCCGGCTGCTGGACCAGGACCGCGTGCTGGTGCGAGACGCCCGGGTCCTCCGGTGGCACCGACAGGTCGATGTCGGGGGTCTCACCGGTGGAGTGCCGGCGGCGGCCGATGGTGACCTGGTTGCCGGTGAGCGTGCGCTGCTGCTCGGGCGAGTACGCGGGCAGGTTGAGCCCCGCGGCCTCCGGGCCCGAGCGGTGCATCATCGCCATGAAGTACGCGCGGTCCGGGCCGATGGTCGCCGTCCAGGTCGCCGGCTGTTGCGGGAACGCCGGGCCGGGCGGGGGCGGAGCCTGCGTGGAACCGGGCTGCGGGTAGCCGTAGCCGCCGCCGGGCTGTGGCGGTGCCTGGGTGGAGCCGGGCGGCGGGTAGCCGTAGCCGCCGCCCTGGCCGGGACCGCCCTGGCCGGGGTGCGACGGCGGGGAGATCACCCAGTCGTCGTCGGCGCCGCCGAAGCCCGGGCCGCCGGGCTGCGGCCGGCCGGTCTCCTGCGGGAACCCGGGCGGGGCCGTCCGGCCTCCGGGACCGGGCGGCTGGAAGGCCTGCGGAACCCCGGGCCCACCGGGGCCGCCGGGACCGGGCGGCGGGGGCACCGGACGCGAGGGATCGGGACCGTAACCGGAGGGGCCACCGGGGCCGCCAGGACCGCCGGGACCTGCGGGTTCACGGCGGAAGGGGTCCGAGGGCGGACCGGACGGCTCACGGCCGAAGGGGTCGGCGGAGGGCCGGCCACCGGGACCGGAGGGCTCCCGCCCGAACGCGCCGGGACCACCGGCCGTACCACCGGGCCCGCCGGGACCGGACGGGTCGCGCCCGAAGGCGCCGGGACCGCCGGCCGTGGCGCCGGGCTCCCGCCCGAACGCGCCGCCGGGCGGGCCGCCGGGTTCGCGTCCGAAGCCACCGGGCCCACCGGCCGGACCGCCGGGCTCACGTCCGAACACATCGGCACCACCCGACGTACGCCCGGGCTCCCGTCCGAAGGCACCGGGACCACCCGGGCCACCGGGGCCACCGGGCTCGCTCCCGAACCCGCCGGGTCCACCGGCCGCCGGACCGCCGGGCTCCCGCCCGAACGCACCGGGACCACCCGGGCCACCGGGCCCACCCGGCCGGGACGGCTCGCCGCCGAAGGGCGGTATCGGCTCGGCGGGGCGGTTCACCTGCGAGGGCCGTGAGCTCTGGTAGTCGAAGGAGTCGCTGCCGCCGAAGGAAGGCGGCGGCCCCTGGAAACGCCCACCGGGACCACCGGGACCACCGGGACCGCCGGGACCGCCCGGGCCGGGGGCCGGCGGGCGCGGGGCGGCCGGGGTGTACGAGGTCGCCGTGTTGGTGAGGAAGTTCCACCGGCACTCCTCGCAGAACGGCGCACCGCCCTCACGGGGCGTACGGCACTGCGGGCAGAGTTCCGGCTCGTGGTGCGGCACGGACGACAGATGCCGTCCGCCGCCGGGCTGGGTGCCCTGCGGGGGCGGGAAACCGTAACCGCCCGCGGTGGGCGGGGGCGGCGGGGGCGGAGGTACGGCACCGGCCATGCGGTGACCGCAGACCTCGCACCAGTCGTCGGAACCCGACTGGTGTCCGTTCGGGCAGGTCGGCATGTCGGCGCGTCCCCCTCTCTCCTTCGGTGACCTCGTGGTCGTCCGACGTCACTTCTTTACACGAACAGTCTTTGTGGACCGGGTCTCGAGAGTCATCTCGTCGGCCTCCGCGACCTTCGCCTTCAGTCGCACAGTACCTGTCGTGGCGTCGACCACGTCCACCACCTTCGCAAGCAGTTTCGCAGTATCGGCGTTCCCCGAGACGCTCGCGAGCTGGACGGCGCGGCCCAGTTTGGCCGTCGCTCCATCCATATCACCTGATTTGCGCAGGTCCAGCCCCTGCTGGATGACCTGTGCCAGTTCGGCCTGACCCGTGTAGTGCGCGACCTGCGGATTGATCGACGTCGAGGCCGCCATGTCGTCGGTCCACACGGCCCGTACGAGCCCCTGCGCGCCCAGGTTCTGCACCGAGCCGTCCGCCTGCGGGACCACCAGCGAGACCCGTGCGGCCAGCATCTCCTGGCCCACGCTCGCGACCGGGACCTCGACACACACGTGGTAGTCGCGGGACTCGTCGCCCCAGGAACCGGTGGGGTAGTCGCCCGCGCGGGGGCCGGCCTCGGTGCGGCGGTCGGTGAGCTGCTCGACGGTCGGCGCGACCTGCTTGACGAACTTGATGGTGGTCCCGAGGGGGGTCCACAGGCGCAGCGCGACGTCCGCGACCTCCTTGCCCATCGCCGTCTCCATCATCTGCGTGAAGTCGGCGGCGAGACCGGTCGGGTCGGCGACGATGTCGGCGGTGCCGAGCAGGGCGGAGGCGATCCCTGTGACTTCTTTCACTTCCCAGTCGGTGCCCACGCCACGGGCGTCACAGGTGAACCGGCCCGCGCAGTCGTCGAGGGCGGCCTTGAGGTCCTGCGGCGACTCGTGCTCGTTGCGGCCGTCGGTGAGCAGGATGCCGTGCCGGATGCCGACCTCGGCGGAGGACAGCAGCCGGTCGGCCAGCCGCAGCCAGGTGCCGATCGCGGTGCCGCCGCCCGCGCTGAGCCGGCGCAGCGCCTGCTTGGCCTGCTCGCGGGTGGTGGCGTCGGCCACCGCGAGCCGGCCCCCGCCCGGGTACACCTCCTTGGCCACATGGGTGCCGCCGATCAACGCGAAGTGCACCCCGTCGCGCAGGGTGTCGACGGCCGCGGCGGTGGCGTCCCGCGCGTTGCGCATCTTGGCCGGCGGGTAGTCCATCGAGCCGGAGCAGTCCACCATGATCGCCACGGCGGCGGACGGGCCCTGACCGGGGCTGTACAGATGCGGTGCGGTGACCGCCGTGCCGACGGTGCCGCCGCCGGTCGCGGTCACCGTGACGATCGCGTTGACCTCGCGGCCGCCCTCCGGCAGGTATTCGTTCTGGTAGACGTCCACCGAGAACTGCGGCACGTTCGATTTCGAGAAATTGGCCATGGCTGATCGAATCCCCCTCGCAAGGTACGGACCGGTCCCCTCCGGCCCGTGGGCGTGTCACCCGTAGATGTCCCCGTGTGCGCCCTCAGGCGTGTTCTGCCCCCTGCGGCGGCGCGGGGAACGGTACGACGGCCACTGTTACGTTGTCGTGGCCCCCGCCGTCCAGGGCGTGACCGACGAGGACCTGGGCGCAGTGCAGCGGTCGTACGGCGGCGTCCAGGGGGACGACCTCGGCCATCTCCTCGGCCGCCTCCGCGTAGTTCCACAGGCCGTCGGTGCACACCACCACCACGCCCGGACGGTCCGGCTTGAAGGAAGCGGTGTGCGGCTCCAGTTCGTAGGCGTCGGCGCCGAGCCAGCCGGTGATCGCGTGGGCGCGCTCGTCGGCGTAGGCCTCCGCCTCGCTCATCAGGCCCGCGGCGACCATCTGCGCGGCCCAGGAGTCGTCCTCGGTGAGCCGGGCCGGGGGTGTGGCGCGGTCGGCCGGGACCCAGTAGGCGCGGCTGTCGCCGACCCAGCCGACGACCAGCAGCCCCGCGGTGACGACCGTGCCGACGAGGGTGCAGGCGGGGGAGTTCTGGTGCGGGGTGTGCTCGCGGGCGGTGGCGGGCTCGCCGGCCAGCGCGTTGACCGCGGTCGAGGCGGCGACGATCGCCTCGTGCATCGCCGCCTGAGGATGGGTGCCCTGGGGCAGGGCCGCCAGCAGCGACTCGCTGGCCGCCCGTGCCGCGGCCATCGAGGCGTCGTCGGGGCGGGTCGCCGAGGAGACGCCGTCGCAGACGATCGCGACGAGCGCCGGGGAGCCGTCGGGCAGCGTGGCGCGGCCGAGGCCGAAGGAGTCCTCGTTGCGGTGGTGGCGCAGACCGCGGTCGCTGACGGCGGCCACCGGGCCCGACTCCAGCTCCATGTGGTCGCGTTCGCGCGGCTGGGCGTGCCCGCAGTTCTCGCAGTACCCGTCGTCGTCGACCCGCCCGGCCCGGCAGGCCACGCACACCTTGACCGCGCCGGCCTCGGCGGCGACCCGCGGATCCGGCGCCTGCAACGGATACTCCTCGGGCTCCGCGGGCCGGTCGAACCGGACCCCGGCGGCGGGCGGTGCGGGTGTCGCGCTCGCCTCGACCCCCGGTGCCGGTACGGGCGTCGGTGCGGCCGTCGGTGCGGCCGTCGGGGCGGTGGCCCACCCGGCCAGCGCCGCCGGAGCAGCCGGAGCCGTCGGGGCGGCCGTGCCGTTCATCGTGAGGGTCGGGTGGTCGTCCGGGCGGTGCGGCACGACCGACAGGTCGAATCCGCACGCGCCGCAGTAACGGTCACCCGCGTCGAGCGGCTCCGCGCAGCTCGGACACGTCGGCAGGGCGGCCTGCCGGGGCATCTGGGACATCAACTACACCCACGTCCGGGGGCGGTAACGATTGGCACGTTCCACCAGGTCGATCCTCTCCTCACCGCGTGTCGCCAGCCGGGCCAGCGTGCGGTACGAGCGCTCCAGGCCGAAGCGCAGCCCCCGCTCGTCGAGTTGAGCGCCGAGCAGCGGCCGCCGGGCGTCCGGGCCGGCGCCCTGGCCCCCGGAGAGTATCCAGTCCAGCGCGCAGCCGAGGACTTCCGCCGACAACTGCTCCCGCCGCGTGGGGTCCAGTCCGTACGCGTCCAGCGCCTCGACCTGCGCCGCCGCCGCGGTGAGGTCCTCCTGGAAGGGTACGTCGGCGGCGACCGCCGTCCGCTGCCTGAGCCGCGCCCGCACCGCCGCCACCCGCGCGGCCGTGTAGTGGATGGACGACTCCGGTACCGACTCCAGCGTCCGTACGGCACTACGGCGGTCCCCGGCCGCGAGCTGCACGCGCGCGAGGCCGAACGCCGCGCTCACATAGCTCGGGTCGGTCGACCACACCAGCCGGTAGTACTCGGCCGCGTTGTCCAACTGGCCCAGCACCTCCGCGCACAGACCGAGCGCCAGCTTGGGCGCGGGCTCGCCCGGGAAGGCGTCGTAGATCGCGTCGAAGGCGAGCGCGGCGCCCGCGTGGTCGCCGGTGGCCAGCGAGGCCACGCCCCGGTACCAGACCACCCGCCAGTCGTCGGGCCGTTCGCCCTCCAGTGTGCCGAGGGACTGCAGGGCCGCCTGCTGGTCGCCGTTCTCCAGCCAGGCGCGGACCTGCCGCAGCCGGGTCTCCACGGACGGCGCCGGCGCGGCCGTGAGGGCCGTGATCACCTCGCCCGGCGCGGACGCCGAAAGCCCCGCCAGGAAACCCGCGTTGGGGTCGGCGGGGTCCACGTGCGGAACGGGCAGCGCGAGCCCGGCGGCCGGCGCGGCGACGGTCCGCACCAGCGCACCGGAGGAGTTCCCGGACGCGGAGGGAAGAGCCGGGACGGGACCACCGGCGACCGAGGCACCCGTGGCCGGGGCGACGGAACGCGAAGCACCGTGAGCCGAGCCGCCACCGGCCGAGCTACCGCCGGCTGAACCGCCGCCGGCCGAGCCGCCGCCGGCCGAGCCGCCGCCGGCCGAGCCGCCGCCGGCCGAGCTACCGCCGGCTGAACCGCCGCCGGCCGAGCTACCGCCGGCTGAACCGCCGCCGGCCGAAGCGCCGCCGGCCGAGCCGCCGACAGCCGAAGCGCCGCCGGCCGAGCCGCCGACAGCCGAAGCGCCGACAGCCGAACTGCCGGTAGTCGAGCCGCCGTTGGGCGAAGCTCCGGTCGTCGGGCCGCCGAACCGGCGGCGTGGGACGACGGTCCGGGTGCCCAGCCGCGACACCTCCCCGTCCAGCTTCGGGAACAGCTCGCTGTCCGTGACCCTCACCTCGGGCCCGAACAGCGTCGACAGGGCCGGCCGGGCCTTGCCGCTCTGCACCGAGACGACCTCCCGCAGCACCCCCGTGAGCTGCTCGGCCATCTCCTGCGCGGAGGCGAACCGGCGGGCCGGGTCGGGATCGGTGGCCCGCACCAGCAGCCGGTAGAACGACTCGTACCGGCGGAAGACCTCGATGTTGTCCGGGTCCGGCAGCGAGTCGACGAAGACCGTCGTGTAGCCCTGGAAGTCGAAGGTCAGGACGGCCAGCGTGCGGCCGACGGTGTAGAGGTCGCTGGCCACCGACGGGCCGACCTCCGCGACCTCCGGCGCCTGGTAGCCGACCGTGCCGTAGATGGCCGACTCCTCGTCGTCCATCCTGCGCACCGCGCCCATGTCGATCAGCTTGAGCTGGTCCTCGGTCTGGATCGCGTTGTCGACCTTGAAGTCGCAGTACAGCAGATTGCGGCTGTGCAGATGCCCGAGCGCCTCCAGGGCCTCGATGCCGTACGCGCAGGCCTGCTCCACCGGCAGCGGGTCCCGCTTGCCGTCGGTGCTGCGGCGGGTGTTGGCGATCTCCTTGAGGGACTTGCCGCCGACGTACTCCATCACGATGTAGCCGTCGAGCGAGCCGGTCCGCTGGTCGAGGTGCTCGACGAAGTTGTAGATCCGCACGATGTTGGCGTGCTCGATCTCGGCGAGGAAGCGCCGCTCGGAGATCGCGGCCGCCATCGCGTCCTGGTCGCCGGTGTCCAGCAGGCCCTTCAGCACCACCCAGCGGTCCGAGACCGCCCGGTCCACCGCGAGGTAGATCCAGCCCAGACCGCCGTGCGCCAGACAGCCCGCGACCTCGTACTGGCCGTGCACGACGTCCCCGGACCGTAGCTTCGGCACGAACGAGTACGGGTTGCCGCACTTGGTGCAGAAGCCCTCCGTGCGCCCCGGCAGCTCACCGCGCGAACGGCCCACCGGCGCACCGCAGTCGGAGCGCGAGCAGAACCGCTTGCGCTCGGGCACCTCCGGGTCGTCCAGCACCATCGCGCGCGGGTCCGGGCGCGGCACCTGCGGCACCGACACCAGACCGACCCCGAGCCGCGCCCGCCCGGAGGAACCGGCCGACGAGCCGGAGCTGCGCACCGACACCGAGCGGCCCGTCGACTTGCCCGACAGGGAGCGCGAGAGCCGTCCCGACACCGAGCGGCGCGACTTCGCCGACTGCGACGACGTCCGCGCACTGCGCGCACTGCGGGAACTGGCCGGGGTGCTGGAGCTGCCGCGGCTCCCGCCGGTGCCGGCCGGGCCGTCCAGGCCTCCCGCCGAGACGACCGGGGCGAGCCCGCACGTGTCGCAGTACAGCTCGCCGCCGCCCACGTCCTCGTACGCCCCCTCGCAGCCCGGCCGCTGACACGTCTGCCCCGCCTGACTCATGGCTACCGCTCCCCCCTGTGGTCCTGAGGCCCGCCCTGCTCCGGTACGCGCGGGGCGGACAGCAGTTCGGCGGCCGCCTGCTGGTAGCGCAGGACGGCCTGTTCGGCGACGCGCAGATCGCAGGGCGCGCTCCACAGCATGCGGCGCGCCGCGTCGTAGCGCTCGATGAGGAACGGGTCCTCGGCGAGGCCGTGCCGGGCCACCTTCGCCTTGTACGCGTCGAGCCGGCCCCGCAGCTCCGCCCGCACCGCCAGCGGCGCGGTGACCGCCGTGAGCGACTCACGGGCGCGCAGCAGCTCGTCCTCCGCCTTCTGCTCCAGCGACTCCAGGAGCGGGGACAGCCGGTGCCACTGCGCGTGCCGGCGGTACTCCGCGGCCGTCGCCAGCTGCTCCTGCAGCACGGTCGGCGGTCCGCTGACCACCGGCACCTCCGTCGCGGCGATCTTCGCGAGGACCTCACCGCGCGCGGTGCGCGCCTCGGCGAGTGTGCGGTCGGCGCGGCTGAGGACGTCCCGCAGCCTGACCAGCCGCTGCTCGGCGTCCTGCCGGACCGTCAGAACGGCGTCGATCTCCCGCCGTACGTCCTCCAGGGCGCGCGCCTCACGGTCGTACACCGTGGTGTCCGGACGGCCGCCGCCGGGCGCCGAACTGCCCTGCGTCGGCACCCAGTACGCCAGCGGGTCCGACACCACCTCCTCGCGCAGCCGGGTCAGCGTGCCCGTGATGCGCTCCAGGTCGTCGCCCGCCGGGTGCTCGCCCGGGCGCACGCCCACCGAGTGCGCGAGCTGCCGGGTGCGCTGGAGCTCCGCGGCCAGTAAATCGATCCGCGCGGGCAGCGCCGACCACACCGCGTCGGCGGCGACGACCATGTCCAGCGACGAGGCGTACAGGTCGTTCATCGTGTCGACGAGGGCGGCCAGGGAGAAGCTCTGGCTGAGCTTGCCGGTGCCGACCAGCGTCGGCGCGTTCGCCGTGGCCGTGGCCGAGCCGGCGACCGTGACGGACTCGCCGCGCAGCAGCTCCGTCAGCTCCACCAGGTCCTCACGGCTGGACCAGCGGCGGCGCGAGCGGATCTCCCGCGCGGAGCGCAACGCGTCCGTGTACGCGTCGAAGTACGCCCACAGCAGGGTGATCTGCGCCTCCGCGGACGTCCAGCGCCGCTCGGTGACCCCGGTCAGCCGGGCGCCCTCCAGGAGCCGTCGGCCCGCGTGGTCCTGCAGGGCGAGGAGCGAGGTCTCGATCGCCTCGTGCTCCGCGCCGAGCCGCGCCAGCGCACGGTCGACCTCGTCCCGGTCCATCACCGGCCCGGGGGCTCCCGTGACGCCCATCGATCACCTCTCCGCTGCTGTGTGTTAGGTCGTTGGTCCGGTCCGTTGCCCGCCTGCCCGCCTGCCGGTCCGTCAGCTCTTGCGCAGGTACACGGGAGCGGGCGGTTTCGACAGCCCCGCGTCGGGGCCCAGTGTCGCCGACAGCCACCTGTCGTACGACGTCTGCCAGCCGTCCGCCCGGTACTCCACGAGGATCCGGTTGACCCGGCTGACCAGATCGCTCGCCTTCGCGTTCATCGCCACGCCGTAGTACTCGGTCGTGAACGGGCCGCCCTTGAGCGTCACCGTCGGATCCTGGGCGGCCTGGCTCGCCGCGAGCGCGCCGTCGGTGACGACCGCGTCGACCTCGCCGAGCTGGAGCCGCACCAGGCAGTCCAACTGGTTGGGGACGACCGTCTCCAGGTTGACGTTCTTGGGTATGCGGCCCGCCTTGCGGTCCTCGGTGAGCTGGCCGTTGGCCGTCGAACTGGCCGCCGTGCAGACCTTCTTGCCGGCCAGTGTGCCGTCGTAGCCGTCGATCTTCGAGGACTTGGGGGCGAGGACCTGCTGGCCGGTCTTGAAGTACGGCGCGGAGAACGCGACCTGGCCGATGCGCTTACAGGTGATCGTCATCGTGCGGACGACCATGTCGACCCGGTGTTCCTGGAGGGCCGGGATGCGCTGGTTGGTCGGGATGGCCTTGAACTGGACGGCCTTCGGGTCGCCGAGGATGTCCCGGGCGATCCGGCGCACCAGGTCGATGTCGAAACCCTCCAGCTCCGCACCCGCGTTGTTCGGGTCGCGGTAGCCCCAGCGGTAGCTGTTCTGGTCGACGCCGACGATCAGCTTGCGCTTCTCGCCCTTGCGCGCCTTGATCGCGGCGATCGTCGCGCCGTCCGCGCCGGACGGCGGCAGGGTCTGCTTCTCCGGGTCCGTGCACTCGGAGTCCGCCGCCGCGGTCCCCTCGGCGATCCGCGGGCCCGCCAGGCCCGTCGAGCCGTCCCCCCGGGAGCCGGTGGTCAGCGGCAGCAGCAGCACACAGGTCAGGGCGAGGGCGCAGACGACCGCCATCGCCCCCACGCCGCCCCAGCCCCTCAGACCGTCCCGCACACGTCGTGCGCGCATCGTCACGCCCCCTCTCACCGGTACTCCGACAGCCTGCGGCCGACGCCGAGGACCGCGCCCGCCGCACCCAGCACCGCGAGGACGGCCGCGCCGGCCGTCAGACCGGTCATCGCGTCCAGACCGTCCCCGGCCGCCTGCTGGAACTCCTTCTGCTCGTGGTCGAGCGCCTTCTCCAGGTTCTCGTCGACACTGGCGAAGCACTCGGCGGTCGCGCCCTTGTCGCCGATCACCAGGGCCAGCGCCTGCTCGTAGTTGCCGTAGTCGTCCTGCTCGCGGGCCGAGGAGTGGCGCTCCTTCCACACCTCCATGTTGCCCTCCGCCGAGGTGACCGGCTTCTCGCCCGCCTGGTCGTCGGCGAGCTTCGCCGCCCGCGCGAGTCCCGCGCCGAGGGCGTTCATGTCGGTGGTGAACTCGTGGTCGTACTTGTCGACCGTCTCCTCCTTGCCGTCGACCGTGATCGTCTCGGTCTCGGCGCCGCGCGCGACCAGCGTGAGGTTCTCGTTGCCGCGCGCCTTCAGGGACGCGATCCGCGCGTCGTGCAGCACGGTCAGGGAGCGGACGCCGTGGTCGTAGGAGTCGTTCAGTCCCGCGCGCGCCACGCTGTGGCCGATGACGAGCCACAGCAGGACGACGGTGGCGGTCGCCGTGGCCGCGACCAGGCCGTGGTTCAGGACCCGGTTCGTACGGCGGTAGTTGCGGTGCTGGGCCCATGCCAGGGCGGCCAGCGCGAGGACGCCCAGCGCGATCGCCGCCCACGGATAGGGGGTGGCGTCGGCGTAGTCGTCCTCGAGGCGCTGGTTCTCCTTGGTGTAGAGCTTCTCCGCCTCCGGGAGCATCTCGTCCTGCATCTTCTGGTTCGCGTACCGCAGATACGCGCCGCCGACCGGGAAGCCCTGACGGTTGTACGTCCGCGCGCGCTCGACCAGGCCCTTGTACTCCGGGAGCAGGGTGTTCAGCTTGGTGATGGCATCGGCGGAGGGGGAGTCCGGGTCGGAGCTGTTGGCGGCCCTGACCAGTTCGGCGGCCGCCTTGTCGATGTCCTCCTCGTACTGCTTGCGGGAGGTGGCCGTCTCCTGACCGCCCGCCAGGAAGCCGCTGGAGGCCGCCGTGTTGGCGTCGGCCAGGGAACGGTAGATGTCGGCCGCGGCCGCGCTCAGCGGCTGGCTCTTGTGCAGCACGTCGTCGGCCGCGGCGGCGCGGTCGGCGGTCTGCCAGGCGGTGACGGCGCCGAAGGCGACCACGAGGAGGGCGAGGACGGCGCCGATGATCCGGAGCCGTCCCGGCTCCGTCGTCGCGGCGGCGCGGGCCTTGTCGACGCCCTCCGCGAACGCCGTGCGGCGTGTGGGCGTCGGTGGCGGTGCTGTGCTGGTCGTTGGCGGGTGTGCCACGTTCTGACCTCCCCCATGGTCATGCCTCGCCGCAAGTATCGCTGGCGGGAGTGACAATGCGCACCGGCCTTCACTGGATCTTGATCAGATCGCAGTCACCCCTGTTCATGAATACGTCGTGGGCGTGTGTTCGGTTCCTTTCACGCGGTTCCTTTCACGCCCCGAAGAACTCCCTTACTCTTCCCTGAGCTTTCGCCCCCGACTCCATCCGGTCCAGGCCCAGCAGGGCCGCCCCCAGCACCGGGCGCGCGCTTACCACCCGGGCCACCGCCTTCGGCGCCCGCGCCTGAAGGCGTTCCCGGATTCCGTCGTCGAGTTGGCCGTGACCCGCCGTCAGGACGCCGCCGCCCAGGAGGACCGGGGTCTCCTCCGCCAGGAGGTCCAGCCGGGTCAGGGCCACCGTCGCCATCGTGACGACCTCCTCCGCCAGGCGGTCGACGATCGCGCGGGCCACCGTGTCTCCCTGTGCGGCCGTCTCGAACAGGACGGGGGTCAGTTCGTGGCGGCGCAGGTCCGGGATCTGCTCCAGGTGGAGGGCCTCGATGAGGGCGTACATGTCGGGGCGGTCGAAGTGGGCGGGGAGGGTGCGGATCAGGGCGGTGGCGGGGCCTCTGCCGTCCGCCGCGCGGGCCGCGTGCCAGATCGCCTCCTCGGCCAGCCCCCAGCCGCCGCCCCAGTCGCCGGAGAGGCGGCCCAGGGCCGGGAAACGGGCGGTGCCGCCGTCGGGGCGCATGCCGACGCAGTTGATGCCGGCGCCGCAGACCACGGCCACGCCCCGGGGGTCGGGCACGCCGGCCCGCAGGATGGCGAAGGTGTCGTTGCGGACGTCGACGGTCGTGCCCCACGCGCGCGCGTGCAGGGCCGCGGCCAGCTGCTCCTCCTCCACCGGCAGGTCGGCGTTGGCCAGACAGGCGGAGACATGGGCCACCGAGGTGACGCCGGCGGAGGCGTACGCGCGCGTGACGGTGTCGGCGAGGGCGTCCACGGCCGCGGTGACACCGACGGCGGGCGGGCGGAAGCCGGCGCCGCGGGCGGTGGCGAGCACCTCCCCGTCGGCGGCCACCACCGCCACGTCGGTCTTGCTGTTGCCCGCGTCGATGGCGAGGACGCTTGCGGTCAGGCCCACGCGAGGTGCTCCCGGTTGTGTGCGATCAGTCGGTCGGTCAGCTGGTCGGCGTACCCGTACTGGGCGATCAGGGGATGGGCGAGGAGGGCCTGGAACACGCGGTCGCGGCCGCCGCGCAGCGCCGCGTCCAGGGCCAGGTCCTCGTACGCCGTCACGTTCGCCATCAGACCCGCGTACAGGGGGTCCACGGGCGCCACGGGCAGCGGCGAGGGGCCCTTCTGACCCACCGCCGCCTGCACCTCGATCACCGCGTCGTCGGGGAGGAAGGGCAGTGTGCCGTCGTTGAGCGTGTTCACCACCTGGTACGGGCTTCCCGCCCCCGTGAGCAACGCCGCCACCAGGTCCACGGCCGCCTCCGAGTAGAAGGCGCCGCCGCGCTTGGCGAGCAGCTCCGGCTTCTCGTCGAGCGCCGGGTCGCCGTACATCTCCAGCAGTTGCCGTTCCATCGCCGCCACCTCGGCCGCCCTGGACGGCTTCGTGCGCAGCTCCTGTACGACCTCGTCGTGGGCGTAGTAGTAGCGCAGGTAGTAGGAGGGGACCACGCCGAGGCGGCGCAGCAGGGGGAGGGGCAGGCGGAGGTCGCCGGCGATCGTGTCGCCGTGGTCCGCGAGGAGGCCCGGCAGGACGTTCTCGCCCTCGGGACCGCCCAGGCGTACGCCGGTCTCCCAGGTGAGGTGGTTGAGGCCGACGTGGTCCAGGTGGACGTCGGCGGGCGTCACGTCCAGCAGGGCCGCGAACTTGCGCTGCAGGCCGATCGCCACATTGCACAGGCCGACCGCCTTGTGGCCCTCCTTCAGCAGGGCGCGGGTGACGATGCCGACCGGGTTGGTGAAGTCGACGATCCAGGCGCCGGGGTTCGTACGGCGGACCCGTTCGGCGATGTCCAGGACCACGGGGACCGTGCGCAGCGCCTTGGCCAGGCCGCCGGCGCCGGTGGTCTCCTGGCCGACGCAGCCGCACTCCAGGGGCCAGGTCTCGTCCTGCTCACGGGCCGCCTGGCCGCCTACGCGGAGCTGCAGCAGGACGGCGTCGGCGCCGTCGACGGCCGCGTCCAGGTCGGAGGTGGTGACGATCCGGCCGGGGTGACCCTGCCGGGCGAAGATCCGCCGCGCCAGTCCGCCGACCAGCTCCAGGCGTTCGGCGGCCGGGTCGACCAGGACCAGCTCCTGGAGCGGGAGGGTGTCGCGCAGCCGTGCGAAGCCGTCGATCAGCTCGGGGGTGTAGGTCGAACCGCCGCCTACCACGGTGAGTTTCATGCCTTGTTAACCCTTCACTCCGGTGAGGGTGACACCTTCGACGAACGCCTTCTGGGCGAAGAAGAACACGAGGATCACGGGGGCCATGACCAGCACGGTGGCCGCCATGGTGAGGTTCCAGTCGGTGTGGTGCGCGCCCTTGAAGGACTCCAGGCCGTACGACAGGGTCCACGCGCCCGGGTTCTCCGAGGCGTAGATCTGCGGGCCGAAGTAGTCGTTCCAGGCGTTGAAGAACTGGAAGAGGGCGACGGCGGCGATACCGGGTCTGGCCATCGGCAGGATGATCTTCAACAGGGTGCGCAGATCACCGCAGCCGTCCACCTTCGCCGCGTCCACGTACTCGTTGGGGATGGTCATCAGGAACTGACGCAGCAGGAAGATCGAGAAGGCGTCGCCGAACGCCAGCGGGATGATCATCGGCCACAGCGTGCCCGAGAGGTCGAGCTGCTTCGCCCAGAAGAGGTACATCGGGATGACGACCACCTGCGGCGGCAGCATCATCATCGAGATCACCAGCATGAGCGTCAGATTCCGGCCCCGGAAGCGGAACTTGGCCAGCGCGTACGCCACCGGGACCGAGGAGACGACTGTGAGGACCGTTCCCAGTCCCGCGTAGATCAGGGTGTTCTTCCACCAGGTGAGGAAGCCGGGGGTGTCGAAGACCTTCCGGTAGTTAGCCCATTCCCAGGTGTGCGGGATCAGGTCCCGGCTGAGCGCCTGCGAGTCGCTCATCAGGGAGGTCAGGAACACGAACACGAAGGGGAGGGTGAAGAAGAGGGCCGCGGCCACGCCGAGGGAGTGGATCGCGATCCATTCCAGGAGCGCCTTGCGGCGCGCGGTGCGCTCGGCGGGCGTGGCGGGACTCCTCAGCTCCGCCGGCCGCTCCAGTACTTGGGTCATGTCAGTCACCTGCCTGGATGAGACCGCCCCGGCGCCGCATCAACAGCGCGGTGAACGCCATCGACAGGACGAACAGGACCAGGGCCACGACACACGCGGAGCCGTAGTCGAAGCGCTGGAAGCCGAGGTTGTAGACGAGCTGGGGGAGGGTCAGCGTGGAGTGCTCGGGGTAGCCGGGCTCGAACATGGTCCCCGCGCCCTGGATCACCCCCGAGGCGACCTTTCCGGCGACCAGGGGTTGCGTGTAGCACTGCATGGCCGCGATCACGCCGGTGACGACGGCGAACATGATGATCGGCGAGATGTTGGGAAGGGTGACGAACCGGAACCGCTGCCACGCCGACGCGCCGTCCAGCTCGGCCGCCTCGTACTGCTCCTTCGGTACGTCGAGCAGCGCGGCCATGAAGATGACCATCAGGTCGCCGATGCCCCACAGGAACATCAGGGTGAGGGCCGGCTTGGACCAGTCGGGGTCGTTGAACCAGCCCGGGGCCGGGATGCCGATCTTCTCGAGGATCGAGTTGACCGGTCCTGTACCGGGGTTGAGGAGGAAGGCGAAGGCCATGGTGGCCGCGACCGGAGGGGCCAGGTAGGGCAGGTAGAAGAGGGTGCGGAAGACCCCCGTACCCGTCTTGATCTTCGTGATCAGCATCCCGATCCCGAGCCCGAACAGGACCCGCAGGGTCACCATGATCACGACCAGCCAGAGGGTGTTGCGCAGGGCGGGCCAGAAGAACGGGTAGGACTCGAAGACGTACGTCCAGTTCTTCGTCCCGCTCCAGGTCGGCGGCTTGAAGCCGTCGTAGTGCATGAACGAGAAGTAGACGGTCGAGATCATCGGGTACGCGAAGAAGACCGCGAAGCCGATCAGCCAGGGCGAGAGGAAGGCCAGGGTGCGCAGCGCCGACCGGCGGCGCTTCACCCGCAGGGTGAGGGCGCTCATCGCTACTTCGCCTGCGCGATGTCCGTGTCGATCTGCGCGGCGGCCTTCTTCAGGCCCGCCTGCAGGTCGGTGAGCTTGCCGCTCTCGTAGTCGTAGCCGAGCTGCTGGATGGTGGTGAGGTAGACGCCGCCGTTGACCGAGGCCGGAGCGGTGGTCGAGTTCGGGTTCGCGGCGATGTCCAGGAACGTCTTGAAGCGCGGGTCGTACTTCAGCTTCGGCGACTTCAGCGCGTCCAGCGTCGAGGGCACGTTGTGGATGGCGTTGGAGAAGTTCACCACCGCGTCGGTGTCGGTGCTGATGTACTTGACGAACTCCCAGGCCGCGTTCTGCTTCTTGCTGGTGGCGGCGATGCCGGCGATGGTGCCGGTGATGTAGCCCTTGCCGTACTGGTCCGCCTGGTCGTCGGGGACGGGCAGCGGGGCCACGCCGATCTCGAAGTCCGGCTTGGTGGCGAGCGCCATGCCGAGGCGCCACTCGCCGTCCAGCTGCATGGCCACCTGGCCGGTCTGGAAGGGGTGCTTGGGGCCCCACTCGTCGCCGAGGCCGGAGCGGAAC
Source organism: Streptomyces sp. NPDC005820 (assembly GCF_040630255.1). Lineage (NCBI taxonomy): Bacteria > Bacillati > Actinomycetota > Actinomycetes > Kitasatosporales > Streptomycetaceae > Streptomyces > Streptomyces sp. NPDC005820. The sequence continues at coordinate 58,302 of NZ_JBEXXE010000012.1, read as the reverse complement.
TTCTCCAGCTTCGTGAAGCCGCCGAGGCTGTCGACGAGCTTCTTCTGGAGTTGCAGGGCGTCGGCGACGGCCGGGTCGGTCGCGACCGTCGACTTGCCGGACTTGTCGAAGTAGGTCGGCGAGAACTGGCCCAGGTAGTGCTCGGTCGTGGTCTCCCAGCCGTGGTAGTCCGGCATGAAGCCGAGCTGCTTGTACGTGTCGCCCTGGGTGATCGTCAGTTTCTTGGCGTCGGCCTCGAACTCGGACCAGGTCTTCGGCGGGCTGGTGATGCCGGCCTTCTCGAACGCGGTCTTGTTGTAGTAGAGGCCGTAGGCGTCACCCAGCAGCGGCACCGCGCAGCGGTCGAGCTGGTACTGGGTGTACTCGTTCATCGCCTTCGGGAAGGTGGCGTTCGCGTCGATGTCCGACTTCTTGAAGAACGGGTTGAGGTCGACCAGGGCGCCGGAGGAGCAGAACTTTCCGACGTTGGCGGTGGTGAACGACGAGATCACGTCGGGCGCCTTGTCGCCGCCCGCGCGCAGGGCCTGGTTGATCTTGTCGTCGGTCATGTTGCCGACGACGGTCACATGGATGTTGGGGTGCGCCTTCTCGAAGCCGGCGACCAGCGCCTTCACGGCCGCCACCTCGTTCGGCGCGCTCCAGGCGTGCCAGAAGGTGATGGTCTGCTCCTTGGACGCGTCGTCGCTCGCGCCGGAGGACGCGGCCTGGCCGGTACAGGCGGTGGTGCCGAGGAGCAGGGCCGTCGAGGCGGTCAGGGCGAAAGCCGCCTTTCGGGCGACTGAGGGGATGCGTGCAGACATGGCGGGACCTCCCGGGGGCAGGGCAGGGCAGGGCAGGGTGAGGTGAGGGATCTGCGAAGAGGGAACGCGTGAAGGGAGCTTCTAGCGCGAGGTGTCGAAGACCTCGTCGCGGGTGGCCGCCAGCGCGCTCTCCAGCGCGCCGCGCAGCACGGGCCGTTCGGTGACGTCGCCCAGGACCAGCTGGGGCCGGGACGCGGCCAGTTCCTCCAGTTCCGCCTGGACGAGGGCGCGCAGCACTTCGCCGCCGGCGGTCAGGGAGGCGCCGCTGAGGACGACGAGTTCGGGGTCGAGGACGGAGACGAGCGAGGCGAGACCGGTCGCGAGCCGGGTCGCGTACGTCTGGAGCAGCAGCCGGTTCAGGACGGTGTCCTCGGCGGCGGCGCGGTGAAGAGTTGCGGCGGCGACCTCGGCGTACGGGCCGTCGGGGATGCCGGTCATCCCGAGTTCCCGGGCGAGCCGGGGGATGGCCTGGGAGCCGGCCAGCTCCTGGTAGCCGCCACTGTTGGCTTTGGTGACATGCCGGACCAGGGGCGCTCCGGGAACGGGAAGGAAACCTACCTCTCCCGCGCCGCCGGTCCAGCCGCGGTGCAGCCGGCCACCGAGGACGAGGGCGGCGCCGAGTCCGCCCTCGTTCCAGACCAGGACGAAGTCGTCGTGGCCCCGGGCCGCGCCGAGGCGTTGTTCGGCGACGGCGACGAGGTTGACGTCGTTCTCGTACTCGACCGGCATCGGCAGGGCTGCGGCGAGTTCGTCGAGCAGCGTCGGCGCGTGCCAGCCGGGGAGGTGGGAGGCGTAGCGCAGCCGGCCGGTGGTGGGGTCGAAGGCGCCGGGGGTGGCGACGACGAGCCGCCGTACGTCGTCCCGGGTCAGCGCCGCGGCCTTCACGGCGCCGTCGAGGGCTTCGGTGACCTGCCGTACGACGGTCCCGGCGGTCCTTCGTCCGGGGGTGGGCACCTCGTAGGTGCCCACGGTCCGGCCGGTGACGTCGGCGACGGCGGCGAGGACGCGCTCGGGGGTGACGTCCAGGCCGGCCGCGTAGGCGGCGGCCGGGTTGACCTCGTACAGCTGGGCGTTGGGGCCGGGTCGTCCCTCGGTGGTGCCGGTGGCGAGGACCAGGCCCGCCGCCTCCAGGCGGGCGAGCAGTTGGGAGGCGGTCGGCTTGGACAGGCCGGTGAGCTTGCCGATGCGGGTGCGGGACAGGGGGCCGTGCGCCAGGAGGAGATCGAGGGCGGCGCGGTCGTTCATGGCGCGCAGGACGCGCGGGGTGCCCGGCGTACCGGCGGTTCCTGCCATGGGGATCGACACCTGCCTTTCTGGACTGCCCAGCTTTTCAGTGAGGCCGGAGGCAAGTCCACTTCCGGTCACTGTTAGGAAAGTTTCCTATCGATGGAAGGGAAGGTAAGCCCGGCATGAAGGGGGCGTCAAGGCAGGAAAACGGAAACCGCCCCCCAGGCAACCCAGTCGTTACCTAGGGGGCGGTTCGGGTGGTGCGGGTGATGCGGGTGGCGCTGTGCCTACTTCACGTCGACATAGTCCGCGGCGGCCGTCCTGGCCGCGGTGGTGGCCGTGCCGGCGAAGGCGAAGCGGTAGTAACCGTCCTTGCTCGCCTTCACGGTGGTGGACAGGGCGCCGCCGGTACCGGAGGTGATCGTCTTGACGGTGCTGTAGGAGCTCGCACCCTTGGCCTTGAACTGGAGGGTCACCTTCTGGCCCTTGTAGCCGGTGTAGGCGCCCTCGTCCCAGTTGGCGCGGGTCAGCTTGCCCTTGACGGTGAGCGTCCCGCCCTTCTTGACGGGCTCGGGCGTGGCGTTGACGGTCAGCTTGGCGGCGCGCTGGATCTTCGCGGTCGCCGAGTTCGCCCACATGTCGTAGCCGAACTCGAAGCTGATGTGGCCGTCGGAGTCGTCGAGGTCCGAGGCGCCGTGGCCGTAGAAGCCCGCGGTCTTCCAGGTGCCGGCGTCGGCGGCCTCGTAGAGGTTGTCCCACGGGTCGATGACCAGGGTCTCGGTGCAGGACGCGGTCACCGTGGTGGCGGTGGCGGCGGTCGTGGTGCAGGTCGGCGCGGTGTCCGGTTCGATCGAGTTGTCCTGCTCGGCGAGGGAGCCGCGGTAGAGCATGACGCCCGCGAAGTTGTTCTTGTAGTCGATCGTCAGGTCGGCCGGGCGGGTCAGCGTGTACGTGACCGGCACCTTCACCTTGGCGGTGGTGCCCACGACGATCTTCTTGCCGTTGTTGACCTTCACACCGGCGAACGTCAGCGCCGGAGAATCCGCCTGCGCGGCGGGTGCGGCCAGAACCCCCAGAGCCAGGGCACCGGTCAGGGCGGTGCCTATGGCGAGCTTTCTCATCTATCCCCTATCCCCACATTCGAGCCGGGCCCCTGGGCGTTGCGCTCCAGAACAAGGGCCCGGTATCAGAGTGACGATATGGGGTGGTGTGATGCGGGGGAAGGGTGGGGCGCCTGTGAAGATCATGGGGATCGGGGCTGGTGGTTCACAGGGTTCTGCCCTTGGATGCGCCCGTGGATCCGAGACTCTTCCTGGCCCTGTGCCGTACGGCTCTGGCGAGTGCCGTGCCGCTGATGCTGACCCAGCTGCTGCTGCAACTCTGGGACGAGGGCTTCGGCTGGGACAGCCTGCGCGGGGCGCTCTACGTCCCGCTGATCTGGGCGGTGTTCACCGTGGCGTGGGCCACCGCGGGCTGCTTCTCGCTGACCCGCCGGGCCCGGGGCACGGGACTGCCGGTCACGGTGGACGCCCTGGAGGAGACGCAGTACGTGACCGTCCCCGGTGACCTCACCCGCGTCCACGAGGCGCTGCGGGCGGCCGAGCGATCCGTCGACGTCCGCGAGACCCCCGAGGGCGAACTCGTCTTCGCCTGGCGCCCGTTCCGCGGCAGGCGGCAGGTGTCCGGCAGCGCGGCCCACGACGAGAGCGGGGGAGGCGTACGGCTGACGGTCAGCGCCGGGGACGTGTCCCCGGGTGCGGCATTCCTCACCAAGGGGAGTGCGTTCATCGCGATCTGCCAGCTGACCCGCGCGGTCAGCCCTTGACGTCCTCCAGGTCCATGAGGTCGACGTTCATCGGTGAAAGCGTTCCCCCGCTGCCGTGCCCCTACTTCGGCGAGGCCGAAGGTGTCACCGCCCGCTGTGGAGTGATCGGGGACGCCGCCGCCACCTGCGGGGAGTCCGCGTTGGAGAAGACCGACGGGGCCGCGACGACCGCCGTCGGGTCGGCCGGGTCCTCCTCGGCGGGAGCCGTCGCGCCGCCCACGATCCGGATGTCCGCCGCGTCGAACGCCCGCTTGATGCGCCAGCGCAGCTCCCGCTCCACCTTCAGGGCCTTGCCCGGCATGGTCTTCGCCGAGACCCGCACCACCATCGAGTCCAGCAGCACGCTGTCCAGGCCCAGCACCTCGATCGGGCTCCACAGCAGCTCGTTCCAGGGCTCTTCCTTGCTCATCTTCTCGGCGACCTCGTCCAGCGTCGCCTTCACCCGGTCCAGGTCCTCGGACGCCTTCACGGTGACGTCGACACCGGCCGTCGCCCAGCCCTGGGAGAGGTTGCCGATCCGCTTGACCTCGCCGTTGCGGACATACCAGATCTCACCGTTGTCGCCGCGCAGCTTGGTCACCCGCAGCCCGACCTCGATGACCTCGCCGCTGGCGACGCCCGCGTCGATCTGGTCGCCGACGCCGTACTGGTCCTCCAGGATCATGAAGACGCCGGAGAGGAAGTCGGTGACCAGGTTGCGCGCGCCGAAACCGATCGCGACACCCGCGACACCGGCCGAGGCCAGCAGCGGGGCGAGATTGATCTCGAAGGCGGACAGCGCCATCAGCGCCGCCGTGCCGAGGATCAGGAAGCTCGCCATCGAGCGCAGCACGGACCCGATCGCCTGCGACCGCTGGCGCCGCCGCTCCGCGTTGACCAACAGCCCGCCCAGCGTGGAGCCCTCGGCGGCCGACTCGACCGTGCGGTTCATCCGGTCGATGAGCTTGGTGATCGCCCGCAGCACGAACTTTCTGAGCACCGCCGCGATCACCAGGATCAGCAGCACACGCAGACCGATCGCGAGCCACGTCGACCAGTTCTGCTCGACCCAGCTGGCCGCGTTCGTCGCGCTCTCCTGGGCGTCCTGGAGCGACGGCACGCTCACGGTCGGCGACTCCGAGGGGGTCGGCGAGGGCGAGGAGCCGGCGGCCAGTAGGACGGCGGGCAAGGACACGGCAGGTACCTCCAGGTGCAGCGGTCCGCCTCCGGTGCGATGGTCAGGGTCGTCAAGGTCGTCAAGGTCACGAAAGGGTCACCGGACGGGCAGAACCACCACACTAACGGGGCATTGTGTGTGGGTCCGTCCGATGCGGCAAGGAGAGACAACCCTCACCTGCGCTTGAACAGGCCATGATCCGGGGGATGTATCCGGGTGTGGTCGAAAACACTCCCAGCCCGTTACCGGGACATGGTGGCGCGTCCACCGGGCCAGAGGAGAGACTGACTGCAGATCGTCCCGGCGCGAGCCACGCGCCGCCGACGCCCAAGGAGGCATCCGTGCCGCATGTCCTGGTCCTCAACGCGTCGTACGAGCCGCTCGGCGTCGTACCGCTCCGCCGCGCGCTCGTCCTCGTCCTGGAGAACAAGGCCGTCTCCCTGGAAGAGTCGGGCGCCTTCATGCACAGCGCGACCGTCACGGTTTCCGCACCCAGCGTGGTCCGGCTCAAGCGATTCGTCCGGGTTCCCTATCGGGGGCCCGTTCCTCTCACCCGTCGAGCGCTCTTCGCGCGGGACGGGGGCCGGTGCATGTACTGCGGTGGCGTCGCAACCAGCGTCGACCACGTCATCCCGCGCAGCCGCGGAGGCAAGCACGTGTGGGACAACGTCGTGGCGTCCTGTCGTCGCTGCAACCACGTCAAGGCCGACCGCCATCTCGTCGAGATCGGCTGGCGACTGCGCCACAAACCCGCCCCACCCACCGGTCTCGCCTGGCGCATCATCGGCACGGGCCATAGGGACCCGCGCTGGCTGCCCTACTTGCAGCCATACGGCGCGGACGACGCCTTGGCCCGGATCGACGGCATCTCCGCCTGACGATCCGGGCTTCTTCATGCCCCGTGGCACCGGCGCCCGCCCGGTTCAGCCACGGGGCCCTTCGGGACGCGCCCCGCACACGGCGTACCAGGCCGTGCCCAGCGCGAACGCGCCCCCGGCCACCACCCAGGCCGCCGTCACGCCCCCCGGCTGCACCGGCCAGGCCCACAGGGTGACCGCCCGCCCGTGCACCCCCTCCGCCGCCAGGTACACCGCACCGACATAGCCGCCCGCAGGCAGCCAGCTCGACCGGGCCCCCAGCAGGACGGCCGACGCGGCGACGAGCCCCGTACAGCCCAGCAGGTTGCGCAGCACGGCCGGGCCGTCCCCGGGCACCGCGAGCGGCAGCAGGACCGCCGCGAGCGCCGCCGGCCCGAGCAGCAGACCCAGCCGACGCGGCCACCAGGGGCGTACGGCCGTACGGTCCAGGTCCTCCGAGGCCGAGTGCAGATGCGTCCCGATCACCGCCGCGACCAGCAGCGGGGCCAGCACCGCGACCGGCAGCAGCCGGTCCGGATCAGAGCCGGAGCCGGTCCGGGCCGCCGCCCCCAGCGCGAGGACGACGGTCCCGGCGAGGGTGCCGGGGACGGACCGGGACCGGACGTACAGCAGCACCCCGCTCAGGGGACGTCCTCGCCGAAGAAGGCCGTACCGGACTCCGCTCACAGGACCGGCACCTTCCCCGCGTCGCAGTCGCCGGCCGTCGCGAAGTACGCCGACAGCCACTCCCGGCGCGCGTCGGCCCCCATCGAGGCCAGCCGCTCCCGGGCCGCCCTGCGTTCCGCGAGCCCGGCCCGCCGCTCCTCGTCGCCCCGCGCGCCCAGCCCGTCGAAGTACTCCTCCGCCGGGCTCGGCGCGAGGTAGTGCTCCACGGCGTCGTCCGCCAGGCTCACGCGCGGGTCGAGCGTCCCGCAGTCCCCCCGGCCCTGCAGCATCGCCACGGCCTCCCACGCGTACTGTTCCGGATCCGTCAGCCGCCCCCGTACGACCGACCAGCCGATCGGGGTGAGCATCGGCAGCTGCACCTCCCCGGCGCGCGGCTCACCCAGGTGATCCTCGAACCGGACCGGCAGGTTCCGCACGCCCTCCAGACGGCCGGTGACCCCCGACAGGGCGGCCGTGACCTGCGGCAACAGCTCGCCGTAGCGGGCGCTGACACACACCTGCGGGGTCGTCGACGTGTCGCACACCTGCCGGTTCTCGACCGGGTTGCCGTGCCACAGCCCGTCCCCCGACTGCACCAGCAGCCCGCCCGCCGCGACCGCCGCCGCCAGCGGCAACAGGGCCGTCCACCGGCGCCGCGCCGCGTACGCCAGCACGGCGGCCGTCGCCAGACCCGCCACCCACACCGCCATCGCGACCCGCTGCCGGCCGGCCGGGACCTCCCAGTAGCTCACCGGAGAGGCCGGGTTCACGAAACGGCCCGTACCGTCGTCCGACGCCACCGACAGACCCAGCACCGCGTACCCGGCGAGCGCCAGCAGCGGCGCCGCCGGCCGCCACGCGACCACCCGCCCCACCACCTGCCCCGCCACCGAGGCCGCCGCGACGGCCACCACGTCCACCGGCAGCAGATCGAGATACGGCCGGTCGCCCCGCGCGTACGGCCAGGTCGCCAGCAGCGCCCCCACGACGGTGAGCGTGTACCCGGCCACCAGCCACAGCGCGAGCGGCACCGCCGACGCCAGGAACCGGGCCAGCGGCCCCCGTACGACCGACCCCCACAGCTCCTCGGTACCGCGCCGGCGCTCCCGCCCGCCCAGCCAACAGCCCGCCGCCGCAGCGAACGGAAGCAGGAGCAGCAGCACGTCGTGCAGCTCGGAGCGGGTCTCCACCCAGCCGCCCTGCCAGCGGTCCGCCGTCGCGGCGAGCACCGCACCCAGCGTCAGCACCACCGCGCCCCCGGCGGCGGGCGCCAACCCGCGCACGGCCTCGGCCCGCAACGGATGCCGCAGCACCGGCCTTTCCCCCGACCCGGCCGCCCTTTCCCGTACGACGGTCATCGCGTCCCCTTCGAGGGCCGGCGCGTCCGTTTCGGAGGTCATCGCGCTGCCTCCAGCCCGGTGCGGTGGGCGCGCAGGGCGGCGGTGTAGCCGCGCTCGATGACGCTGTCCCCCACACCCGGCGCCTCGCCCAGCGCGCCGAGGGACTCCGGGGTGCCCCGGTAGGCGACCCGACCCGCGTCCAGGAGGGTGACCTCGGTGCAGGCCGCCGCCACGTCCTCCACCAGGTGGGTGGAGACGATCACCGTCGAGGTGGAGCCCAGCTCCCGCAGCAGCGCACGGAACTCCACCCGCTGCTCCGGGTCGAGACCCGCCGTCGGCTCGTCGAGCAGCAGCACGTCCGGGTCGTTGACGACGGCCTGCGCGATGCCGACCCGGCGGACCATGCCACCGGACAGCGTCCGCACCTTCGCGTCGATCCGCGCCCCGAGACCGACCCGCTCGACGGCCCGCTCCACGGCGGCCGCGGTCCCGGCCACCGGCATCTCCTTCAGCCATGCCACGTACGCGACGAACTCGCGCACCGTGAAGCCCGGGTAGTGGCCGAACTCCTGCGGCAGATAACCGAGCCGGGCGCGGACCGCACCGCGCCGCGCGGGCTCGCCGACGTCCTGGCCGAGGATCTCCACCCGCCCGGCGTCCGGCCGCGCGACGGTGGCCAGCACCCGGATCAGGGAGGTCTTCCCGGCGCCGTTGGGGCCGAGCAGACCGTGCACGCCGACGCCGAGATCCAGATCCACGGAGTCCAGGGCGACGGTCCTGCGGTGCCGGACACGCAGTCCGGACACCCGTATCGTGCTCACTTCACGTTCTCCAGAGTTCACAGGGTTCATGGCGCGGCTCACCGTGGGTCCAGCCCGTCGTAGGCGCCGCGGCGGACGGCCAGCACGGCGGCGCACAGCACGGCCGCGGCCGCCCACGCGCCCTGGGCGGGGGCGCCGTCCAGACAGCGCGAGAGCTGCTCGGCGAGCCGGGTGAGCGGGGTGCCGCCGGCCGAGGTCAGGACCGGGGCGAGGACGGCGGCCAGCCATCCGCCGCCGGTCACCGCCGTCGCCGTACGGCAGCCGACGTACCCGGACAGGGCCAGCGAGGCCAGGGTCAGCGCGAGACCCGGCAGCAGCCAGGCCGCCGCGCCGGGGGCGCCGGAGGCGGGCAGCAGCAGTCCCGTGACGGTGAGCAGCGGCAGGCTGATCCCGAGGACGGCGGCCGTCCGCGTCAGCACCAGCCGCAGCCCCCCGGAGGGGGTGGCCGCCGCGATCTCGTGCAGCGGATCGGCGTACCCCCCGTAGGACACCGCGACCCCGGCCACGGGCAGCACCGGCGCGAGGGCGAGCAGCAGCGGCCGTGCACCCTCGACGCCCGCGCCGTACGCCAGGCCGAGCGCCCCCAGCGCGACCAGCAGCACGGCGGGCAGCCACGCCCCGCGCACGGCGGGCCCGGCGGCCCACAGGGCACGGGCGAGGAAGGCCGACCAGAGGCGGGCGCGGGGGGCGGGAGGGGTGGGAGGGGCGGGAAGGGGCTCGCGTACGTCCTTCTCCGGCAGGTCCTTCAGTACGGCGTTGCGGACCTCGGCGAGGACCAGGCGCGGCGCGGGCAGCCGCCGTACCGCCCCCGAGACGCGCCCCGCGCACTCCGCGCACCGCTCCACATGCCGCTCCAGCGACCAGGCGTCGGCCTCCGGGAGGGTGCCGTCGGCGTAGCGGGCGGCGAGGGAGTCGGACACATGCCACGGAGTGGTGCCGGTGCCGAGGTGATCGCTGCCGAGGTGATCGCTGCTGAGGTGATCGGTGCTGACGTGATCGCTGCTCATGCCAGGCCTCCCGAGGCCGGTGCGGGGCTCAACTGGGCGAGGGCGGTTCGCAGTTCGGCGCGGGCGCGCATCGCACGGGACTTGACCGTGCCCTCGGGGATACCGAGCAGCCGCGCCGCCTCCCGGGTGGTGAGCCCGTCGACGACGGTCGCACGCAGCACCTCCCGCAGCTCGGGCGAGATCCGGTCCAGGGCGGTGCCGACATCGCCGAACTCCAGCCCGGCCAGCACCCGTTCCTCGGCGGACGGGGCCTCGGCGGAGGCGGGGACCGTGACGGTCTCCAGCGGAGCCGTCTCGATCCGCCCGGCCCGCTCCTGCGCCCGCCGCGTGTCGACGAGCCGCCGGGCGGCGAGCGTCCACAGCCAGCCGCCCGCCTCCTCGCCCCGGTGCCCGCCCGCCGACCGCCACACGGTGACGAAGGTGTCCTGCACCACCTCCCGCGCCACCTCGGCATCCGCGCACCGCCGCACGAGCCGGGCGTACAACCACCCGGCGTGCCGGTCGTACAGCGTGGCCAACGCCCCCGCGTCCCCGTCCGCCACGGCCCGCAGCAGCACCGCGTCCGTATCGCTCTCCCCGTGGCCCCTCATGGGGCGGAACAGTCTCACACCTCCTCTATCGACGGGCGTCTCGCCGCCGGTTCACGCGCACGGGAGAATCGGGCACGTCTGTCCTCGCGTGCGCTGGGTAGGCCTGCGATGACCGGCGTCCTACCCCACAAGGAGTGCATCGTGATCGCGTCCGCCCCCTGCAAACGCCCGGCGGAGTCCTCCGCCGAACCCGTCCACGAGCCCCGCGTCCAGGTGTTCAGCGCGGAAGGCGCCATCGTGGAGCCCCCGCTGACCAGTGAGCCCCCGCTGCCCGACGCCGAGCCCCTCACCAGTGAGCCGCCGCTCGCCGCCGCGGATTCCGACACCACGAGGCCGTAGGGCCCTTCTGACGGATCTCCGCGGCGTCGCGTCGCCCGGCACGCTCCCCCACTCTCGGCTTCGCTCGAGCGGGAGGGGCCCCATCCGCCGCACGGCGCGAAGGGCCAGGTGGCTCCGCCACACGACCCTCCACACCGCATGCCGATTGCACGCACCGAACGCCGCTCCTTCTCCCACGGAGATCCATCAGAAGGGCCCCAGATGACCGCACCCCTCGGCGAGGAACTCGCCCGGCTCGCCGCGCTGCACGGAGTCGCCACCTCCTACCGGCCGTCCCCCGACCGCACGGTCACCGCCTCGCCCGCCGCCGTCACCCGCGCGCTCGCCGCGCTCGGCGTCGACGCGGACACCCCGCAGGCCGTACGGGCCGCGCTCGACGTACGGGAGCGCGAGCTGGCCGCGCGCCTGCTGCCGCCGACGGTCGTGAGCTGGAGCGGCGGCCCCTGCGACGCGCTCGCCGCCCTCCCCGGCGGCACCCGGCTGCGCGTCGAGACCGAGCAGGGCGAGATCCGGGACGCCGCCGAAGGGCTGCCGTACGGGGTGCACCGGCTGTCGGCCACCGCCCCGGACGGCCGCACCGCCCGCGTCCACCTGGTCGTGGCCCCGCCCCGGCTGCCCACGCCGCCGGACCGCTCGTACGGACTCCTCGTCCAGCTGTACTCCCTCCTCTCCCGCCGCTCCTGGGGCATGGGCGACCTCGGGGACCTCAGGGAGCTGGCCGACTGGGCGGGACGGGTGCTGGGCGCCGGGTTCGTGCAGGTCAACCCGTTGCACGCGGCCGTACCGGGGGCGCCGACCGATCCGTCGCCGTACCGGCCGTCCTCGCGGCGCTTCCCCGACCCCGTGCATCTGCGCGTCGAGGAGGTGCCCGAGTACGCGTACGTCGAGGACCGTGCGGCGGCGGAGCACGGGGCGCGGCTGCGGGAGGCCGTCCTGGAGAAGGGGGAGCTGATCGACCGGGACGCCGTGTGGGAGGCCAAGCGGACCGCGCTGGAACGGGCCGGCGAGGTGCCGCTCGGGCCGGGCCGGCGCGCCGCCTACTGCGACTTCCTCGCCGAACAGGGGCAGGCCCTGGAGGACCACGCCACCTGGTGCGCGCTCGCCGAGGTGCACGGGTCGCGGTGGAGCGGGTGGCCGGAGGAGCTCAGGGACCCCCGCTCGGCCGGGACGGCCCGCGCCCGGCGCGAGCTGATGGACCGGGTCGACTTCCACTCCCGGCTCGCCTGGCTCACCGACACCCAGCTCACCGCCGCCCAGCGCACGGCGCGCGAGGCCGGGATGGGGATCGGGATCGTGCACGACCTCGCGGTCGGCGTGCACCCGTCCGGCGCGGACGCCTGGGCGCAGCAGGAGTACTTCGCCGCCGGGATGTCCGTCGGCGCCCCGCCGGACGCCTTCAACGCCCGCGGCCAGGACTGGGGCCTGCCGCCCTGGCGCCCCGACCGGCTCGCCGAGTCCGGCTACGCGCCGTACCGCCGCCTCCTGCGCGGCCTCTTCCGGTACGCCGGCGCCCTGCGCATCGACCACGTCATGGGCCTGTTCCGGCTCTGGTGGGTCCCGCAGGGGGAGGCGCCGACCGAGGGCACGTACGTCCGCTACGACGCCGAGGCCATGCTCGCCGTCCTGGTGCTGGAGGCCTCGCGGGCGGGAGCGGTGGTGATCGGCGAGGACCTGGGCACCGTCGAGCCGGGCGTCCGGGAGGCGCTGCGCGCCCGCGGGGTCCTCGGGACGTCGGTCCTGTGGTTCGAGCGGGACTGGGACGGCGACGGGCGCCCGCTGCCCCCGGAGCGCTGGCGCGCCGACTGCCTCGCCACCGCCACCACCCACGACCTGCCGTCCACCGCCGCCCGCCTCACCGGTGAACACGTCGAACTGCGCGACCGTCTCGGTCTCCTCACCCGAACCCTCGAGGAGGAACGCGCGGAGGCCGCCGCCGACACGGGGGAGTGGCTGGCCCTGCTCACCCGCCTCGGGCTGCTGTCCGGAAGCGCGGGCGGCGGGGACCTCTCCTCCGAGGAGGCCGAGGTCCAGGCCCTGCACCGCTTCCTGCTGCGCACCCCCGCCCGCATGATCGGCGTCTGGCTCCCGGACGGCGTGGGCGACCGCCGCCCGCAGAATCTGCCGGGCACCTGGGACCAGTACCCGAACTGGCGGCTGCCGATCGCCGACGGCGGGGGCCGCCCGACGCCCCTGGAGGACCTGGCCGCCGCACCCCGTCTGCACGCCCTGTTCGACGTCCTCCGGGAGGCCGCCCGGGACTGACGGGCTCCCGTACGGCACCCCGGGCGCGCGGCCCCGCGAGGCGTTCGCTACTTTTGCTCTGTGGACAAGAAGAACGCCCTGCGCGCCGGCGCCCTGGCTGCCGGTACGACGCTGATGATGCTGCTCATGTCGTCCCCCGCGCTCGCGCTGACCCGCGACGACGGCGACGACCCCGGGACCGGCCTGAGCGTCGGCGCGACGCTGGGCCTCTACGTCGTGCTCCCGATCGTGATCTTCCTGGCCATCACCGGCCTGGTCATGGTCCTCGACAAGTCCAACCCCGACCACCGCGTCTTCAAGCCGGGCAAGGCCAAGGCCTGACCCTCCACCCCTCGGCACCCCACCACACCTGAGGCCGCCGCCCCGACCGAACGCGCACCCCGCGCGAACGGGTCGTGGGGCGGCGCCTTTTTCGGTTCGGGGCGCGGCCGCCCTGCCGGGTCACCCGGCCGTGAACTCGTACTGCAGCTCGTACAGATGACCGGCCTTGACCATGACCGTCGCCTCGATCGGGTGGTCGGAGGCGGTGTACACCACACGCAGCGTGCGCAGCACCGGAAGATCGCTGGGCAACTTGAGTGCCTGGTACTGCTCCTGCGTGGGGACCCGGGCGGAGACCCGGTCTGCGCTCAGGAGCGGCGGAAAGCCGAGTTCGGCGCCGCGGCCTCCTGGCTTCTCGCTCAGGAGACGCTGCCGCGGCATCAGACCACGAAACTCCTGGGCGACGACTTTCGCGTTCACCTGGAGCAGTTGATCCCGAAGGTCGAGCAGCTGGCCGAAGGGGGCGCCCAGGGGGGCCGGCCGGCAATGATCGCGCTGGCCGCCGCGGAAGAAGCTCGACGGCGGCTCGGTGAGGCGGAGCGGCCGGGGCTGAGGGGCGAGGTCGAACGCGTGAAGCTGCTGGCGCGATCCGTCATGACCCTGCGCGAGCATCACGACGTACTCGTCGGCGATGCCCGCTGAGCCGACTCCTGGCGGGGCTACGGGTGCGGTGCCGTCAGGTAGCGCTGGATCGTGGGGGACAGCCAGGCTGCGATCTCCTCGCGGCTCAGGGCGACGGCGGGCGGGAGGCGTAGGACGTATCGGGTCAGGGCCAGGCCGAGGAGTTGAGTGGCCGCGAGGCCGGCTCGGGTCGGGGCCTGTTCGGGGTCGGGGCATGCCAGGTGGGCGACCGGCAGGATCTGGTCGCGGAAGATGCTCTGCATGCGTTCGGCGCCGGCCTCGTTGGTCACGCCGACGCGGAGGAGCGCGGTGAGCACCTCGTTCCGCTCCCACATGGTGAGGAAGTGGGTGACGAGGGCGTGGCCGGTGTCCTCGCGGGGGAGCGCGGAGAGGTCGGGCAGCTTCAGGTCGACCGAGACCGTCGCCGCGAACAGGCCCTCCTTGTTGCCGTAGTAGCGCATGACCATGGAGGGGTCGATGCCGGCGTCCTTGGCGATGGCGCGGATGGTCGCCTTCTCGTAGCCGTCGGCGGCGAAGCGTTCGCGGGCGGCGTCGAGGATCGCGGTGCGGGTGGCGTCGGAACGTCGGCGGGGGGTGCCGGGGGCGGGGGCGGAAGCGGAATCTGTGCTGCTGCTGTTGCTGCCTTTCATGTCAACGAGCGTAGGCCAACGAGTGTGGGTCAACAAGTGTTGGCCAACGAGCGTTGACATTCCTTCGCGCGGTCCCCTACGGTTGCCAACAAGCGTTGACCAACACATGTTGACCAACAGGCGTTGGCACTCCAGGAGGCCAAGATGACCGGCACCACGGACACCACCGGCACCAAGGGCGCCACTGGCACCACCGGCACCACCAGCAACGTGATCGTCGTCGGCTCCGGCCCCACCGGCCTCCTCCTCGCCGGTGACCTCGCCGCCGCCGGCGTCCCCGTCACGCTCCTCGAAAAGCGCCCCCGGAAGATCAGCAACCTCTCCCGCGCCTTCGTCCTGCACGCCCGCACGCTCGAACAGCTGGATGCCCGCGGCCTCGCCGACGAGGTCGAGCAGGCCGGCCGCCCCCTGGACCGTCTCCGTCTCTTCGGCCGGCTCACCATCGCCCTCGACACCCTCCCCTCCCGCTTCAACCACCTCCTCGTCATCCCCCAGTACGAGGTGGAGAAGGCGCTGCTGCGGCGGGCGACGGAGGCCGGGGTCCGGTTCCGGTACGACACCGAGGTCACGGACGTCGTCCAGGACGCGGACGGGGTCACCGTCACCGTCCGCACGCCCGCCGGGGACACCGAGCACCTGCGCGCCGCGTACACGGTCGGCACCGACGGCATGCGAAGCGCCGTACGGAACGCCCTCGGGCTGGACTTCCCCGGCCACTCCGTCATCCGCTCCGTCGTCCTCGCCGACGTCCGGCTCGCCGAGGAGCCCGAGTCGCTGCTCACCGTCAACGCCGTCGGCGACGCCTTCGCCTTCCTCGCCCCCTTCGGTGACGGCTACTACCGGGTGATCGGCTGGAACCGCGCCCGCAACGTGCCCGACAGCGAGCCCCTCGACCTCGACGAGGTCAAGGAGGTCACCCGCCTCGCCCTCGGCCGGGACTACGGGATGTACGACGCGCGCTGGATGTCCCGCTTTCACAGCGACGAACGCCAGGCGCCCGCCTACCGCGTAGGCCGGGTCTTCCTGGCCGGCGACGCCGCGCACGTGCACACCCCGGCCGGCGGGCAGGGCATGAACACCGGTCTGCAGGACGCGGCCAACCTGGGCTGGAAGCTCGCCCAGGTGATCCACGGCCACAGCGGCCCGGAACTGCTCGACACCTACCAGACCGAACGCCACCCCGTCGGCAGGTCCGTGCTGCGCAGCAGCGGCGGCATCGTCCGCATGGCCATGGCCAAGCGCCCCTGGACCCTGGCCCTGCGCGCCGGTCTCACCGCCTTCCTGAACACCGCCGCCCCCGCCCGTCGCCGCGCGGTCGGGCAGATCACCGGCATCGGCTACCGCTACCCCGCCCCGCGCGGCGCCCACCGCCTCACCGGCACCCGCGTCCCGGACCTCGCCCTGGCCGGCGGCGGCCGCCTCTACGAGGCCCTGCGCGGCGGCCGGTTCGTCCTGGTCACCCCGGCCGACGACGCCGACCCCACCCCCGCCCGCAAGGACCGGCTCACGGTCGGGCACTGGGCGGGCGAACGCCGTACGGCCCTCCTCGTGCGCCCCGACGGATACGTGGCCTGGGCGTCCGACACCGCCGACGCACCCGTGATCGAGTCCGCCCTGGCCGCCCACGTCGGCTGAGGGAGGGGCAGCGTGCCGTCCCCCGTACGGCACGCTGCTGCTCATGGGGCCGGCGAGCGGTCCGGCATCTCCTCGTGCGCGGTGTCGCCAGGGACACGATGGAGGGGCGAGGTGGACGGGAAACTTGCGGGAATCTTGCCTCGCAGGTGGCCGGGTGGTTGGGTGACGCCCGGTGGGGAACGAGCGTGTGCGCAAGGCGGGGCAGGGGAGACGGGCGTGACGGGATTTCGGCTGCTGGGGCCCGTGGAATTATGGGTGTCGGGCCGGCCGGTGGACCTGGGTCCCGCCAAACGGCGCACGCTCCTCGCGGCGCTGCTCGTGGACGCGGGCCGCTGGGTGTCCGCCGAGACGCTGATCGACCGGGTGTGGGGCGAGGAGCCGCCCGCCCAGGTACGGGCCACGCTCTACGCCCATGTCGCCCGGATCCGCCGGGTTCTCGCGGAGACGCTCCCGCACCTCACCGACGATGACGGCGGTGGCGACGGCGGCGGCCGGGCGCCCTCGCCGCCGCCCCTGCGGCGCGGCTCGGGGGGCTACCGGCTCGACATCCCGCCGGACCTGGTCGACGCGCACCGGTTCCGGAACCTCGTCACGACGGCCCGTCAGACCGGCGGATCCGATACGGCGCGGTCGGCGGAGCGGCTCGCGGCGCTACGGGAGGCGATGGGGCTGTGGCGGGGTGAGCCGCTGGGCGGGCTGTCCGGTGACTGGGCGGCGCGTACCCGGGAGAGCTGGCTGCAGCAGCGGATCGACGCCGTCCTGGACTGGGCGGACGCCGAACTCCGCGTCGGCGGCCACCTCGTGGTCGTCGACACGCTGTCCGTCCTGGTGGCCGAGCACCCGCTGGTCGAGCCGCTCGCCGTATCGCTGATGCGGGCGCTGCACGCCGCCGGGCGCGCCCCGGAGGCACTCGCCTGCTACACCGCCCTGCGGAAGCGGCTGGCCGAGGAACTCGGCACCACCCCGGGAGCCGAGGCCCGGCACGAACACCAGACGATCCTGGGCGGCAAGGCGGCAGGACCCACCGCCCACCGCACACCACCCGGCACCGGCAGCAACATCACCAGCACCGGCACCGGCTCCCCGCGCGGCACGGCGGTTCCCGCCCAACTCCCCATGGAGGCCGCGGGGTTCACCGGCCGCGACGAGGAACTGGCCCGGCTGGACAAGATCCTGGTCGCGGCGTCGGAGCGGCCGGCCGCCGTGGTGGTCTCGGCGGTGTCCGGGACGGCGGGCGTGGGCAAGACCGCGCTGGCGGTGCACTGGGCGCACCGGGCCCGGGACCGGTTCCCCGACGGCCAGCTGTATGTGAACCTGCGCGGCTACGACCCCGAGCAGCCCATGACCGCCGCCGACGCGCTGGTCCGGTTCCTCACCGCGCTCGGCGTCGCGGGGCAGGACGTCCCGCTGGAGCCGGACGACCGGGCGGCGCGCTACCGCAGCGAGATCGCCGACCGGCGGATGCTGATCGTGCTGGACAACGCCGCCACCGTCGAGCAGGTCCGTCCCCTGCTGCCCGGCACCGGCACCTGCGCCGTCCTGGTGACCAGCCGCGACAGCCTGGCCGGGCTGGTCGCCCGGGAGGGCGCCCACCGCCTCGACCTCGATCTGCTGCCCGCCGACGCAGCCCGCGCCCTGCTGCGCCGGCTCGTCGGCCCCCGCGCCGAGGCCGAACCCGAGTCCGTCGACGCCCTCGCCGCACAGTGCGCCCGACTGCCGCTCGCGCTGCGGGTCGCCGCGGAACTCGCCGTCGCCCGTCCCGCCACGCCGCTCGCCGAGCTCGTCGCCGAACTCACCGACCAGCAGCGGCGACTGGACCTGCTCGACGTGGACGGCGACCCCCGGGCCGCCGTCACCGCGGTGTTCTCCTGGTCGCTGCGGCAGCTGCCGGCGGACGCGGCCCGCGCCTTCCGGCTGCTCGGCCTGCACCCCGGCCCCGACCTCGACGCCCACGCCGCCGCCGCGCTGACCGACGGCGACCCGGTGGACGCCCGCCGGGTCCTCGACGTCCTCGCCCGCGCCCATCTGGTCCAGCGCGTGGACGGCGCCCGGT
Organism: Streptomyces sp. NPDC005820; assembly: GCF_040630255.1. Taxonomy (NCBI): domain Bacteria; kingdom Bacillati; phylum Actinomycetota; class Actinomycetes; order Kitasatosporales; family Streptomycetaceae; genus Streptomyces; species Streptomyces sp. NPDC005820. Next base: position 40,132 of record NZ_JBEXXE010000012.1, on the reverse strand, counting down.
ACGGCATGCACGACCTGCTGCGCGCCTACGCCACCCGGCTCGCCACGGCCCAGGACGCACCGGCGGCCCGCGAGGCGGCCCTCGACCGGCTGTTCGACCACTACCTCGCCACCGCGGCCGCCGCCATGACCTGCCTCCACCCGGCCGAGGCCCATCTACGGCCCCCCGCCCCCGAGGCCGCCACCCCGGACCTGTCCGATCCCGACGCCGCGCGCGCCTGGCTGACCGCCGAGCGGGCGTGTCTGACGGCGATGTCCGCCCACACCGCCACCCACGGCCGGCCCACCCACGCCATCCGGCTCTCCCTCACCCTGTACCGGCACCTCATCACCGGCGGGCACACCGACGGCCTGACCATCCACGGCCACGCCCGGGACGCCGCCCGGCTGATCGGCGATCCGGCGAGCGAGGCCCGCGCGCTGCTCGGCATCGGCACCGCCTACTGGCAACTGGCCCGGCACGAACCGGCGAGACGGCACCTCGAGGACGCGCTGACGCTGTTCCGGCAGGCCGAGGACACGACCGGCCAGGCCCGCGCCCTCGTCAACCTCGGTCTCGTCGACGAGCGGCTGGGCCGTTTCGAGTCGGCCGTCGGCTGTCTCGAACAGGCGCTGGCGCTGTACCGGAAGGCCGGGGACCGGTCGGGCGAGGCGATCGTGCTGAAGGACCTCGCCACCGTCGAGGGCCAGCTGGGCCGCTACGGAGAGGCCGCCGACCGGCTCCAGCAGGCCCTGGCCCTGTTCCGCCGGACCGGCAACCGGTATCTGGAGGCCCACGCGCTCAACGACCTCGGCACCGTCGAGGCGCGGCTCGACCGGCTCGACTCGGCGGCCCGCCACCAGGAGCAGGCCCTGATCCTGCTCCGGGAGGTCGGCGACCGGTACGGCGAGGCCGGGGCCCTGCACAGCCTGGGCATCGTCCACACCCGGCTCGACCGGCCCGCGCAGGCCGCCGAGTGCCACCGGCAGGCGCTCGCCCTCTACCGCCAGAACGGCGACCGGGACGGCGAGGCCAGAGCGCTGAACGGCCTCGGCGAGGCCGCCCTGGCCGCCGGCCGCCCCGCCGACGCCCTCACCCCGCACACCGACGCCCTCGTCATCGCCGAGGACATCGGCAACCCCGGCCAGCAGGCCCGCGCCCACAGCGGCCTCGGCGACGCCCACCGCGCCCTCGGCGACACCTCCCTGGCCGTCAGGTGCTACGAGCGGGCCCTGGCCCTCTACACCGACCTGGGCATGCCCGAGTCGGCCCCGCTCCGGGCCACCCTGGCCGCGCTCACCCGCACGGAGCCATAGGAAAGGGCGCCCGATGCGACACCGGGCGCCCTCACCACCGTAGAAACCGCGGGAACGGCAGAAACCGCGGGAACGGCTACCGCGCGTCCGCCGCCTGGGCCTTCAGCGCGCGTTCCACGCCCGCGCGGGCCTCGGAGACGAGGCGGCGCAGGGCCGCGTTCGGCTCGGCGGCGGACAGCCAGGCGTCGGTCCTGGCCAGGGTCTCCTGGGAGACCTGGATCGCCGGGTAGAGCCCGATCGCGATCTGCTGGGCGATCTCGTGCGAACGGGACTCCCAGATGCCCTTGACCACCTCGAAGTACTTGTCGGTGTACGGGGCGAGCAGCTCGCGCTGGTCGGTCTGGACGAAGCCGCCGATGACGGCCTCCTGGACCGCGTTGGGCAGCTTGTCGGACTCCACCACCGAGGCCCACGCCTCCGCCTTGGCCTCCGGCGTCGGACGGGCGGCCCGGGCGGTCGCCGCGTGGCGCTCACCGGCGGCCGTCTTGTCACGCTCGTACTCGCCGGCGATCTCCGCCTCGTCGAACCGGCCCACGGCCGCCAGACGCTGGACGAACGCCCAGCGCAGCTCGGTGTCGACGGCCAGGCCCTCGATCGTCTGCGAACCGTCCAGCAGGGCCTCCAGGAGGTCCAGCTGCTCCGGCGTGCGGGCGGTGGCGGCGAACGCGCGGGCCCAGGCCAGCTGGTGGTCGCTGCCGGCGGCGGCCGTCCGCAGATGGGCGAGCGTGGCGTCGGTCCAGCGGGTGAGGAGGGCCTCGCGGGTGGCGGGGGCGCCGTACAGGTCGATGGCGAGCTTGACCTGACGGTGCAGCGACTGCACCACGCCGATGTCGGACTCCTTGCCGATGCCGGACAGCACCAGGGACAGGTAGTCGCGGGTGGGCAGTTCGGCGTCGCGGGTCATGTCCCAGGCCGAGGCCCAGCACAGGGCGCGGGGGAGGGAGGACTCGAAGTCGCCGAGGTGCTCGGTGACGAAGGCGAGGGACTGCTCGTCGAGGCGGACCTTGGCGTACGACAGGTCGTCGTCGTTGAGCAGGACGACCGCCGGACGGCGCGTGCCGACGAGCTGCGGTACGGCGGTCAGCTCGCCGTCGACGTCCAGCTCCACGCGCTCACCCCGCACCAGCTTGCCGCTCGCGTCGTCGAGGTCGTACAGGCCCACGGCGATGCGGTGCGGTCGCAGGGTGGGCTCGCCCTTGGCGCCCGCGGGGAGCGCCGGGGCCTCCTGGCGGATCGCGAACGAGGTGATGACACCGTCCGCGTCCGTCTCGATCTCGGGGCGCAGGATGTTGATGCCGGCCGTCTCCAGCCACGCCTTCGACCAGGCCTTCAGATCACGGCCGGAGGTCTCCTCCAGGGCGCCGAGCAGATCGGACAGGCGCGTGTTGCCGAAGGCGTGCGCCTTGAAGTACGCCTGGACGCCCTGGAAGAACTCGTCCATGCCGACGTAGGCGACGAGCTGCTTCAGCACGGACGCGCCCTTGGCGTACGTGATGCCGTCGAAGTTCACCAGCACATCGTCGAGATCGCGGATCTCGGCCATGATCGGGTGGGTGGACGGCAGCTGGTCCTGCCGGTAGGCCCACGTCTTCATGGAGTTGGCGAACGTGGTCCAGGAGTGCGGCCAGCGCGACTGCGGGTGGTACGCCTGGCAGGCGATGGAGGTGTAGGTGGCGAACGACTCGTTCAGCCACAGGTCGTTCCACCACTCCATGGTGACCAGGTCGCCGAACCACATGTGGGCCAGCTCGTGCAGGATGGTCTCGGCGCGCAGCTCGTACGCCGCGTCGGTCACCTTGGACCGGAAGACGTACTGGTCGCGGATGGTGACCGCGCCCGCGTTCTCCATCGCGCCCGCGTTGAACTCCGGCACGAACAGCTGGTCGTACTTCTTGAACGGGTACGCGTAGTCGAACTTCTCCTGGAACCAGTCGAAGCCCTGCCGCGTCACCTCGAAGATCGCGTCCGAGTCGAGGAACTCCGCGAGCGACGGCCGGCAGTAGATGCCGAGCGGGACGGACTGCCCGTCCTTCTCGTACACGCTGTGCACGGAGTGGTACGGCCCCACGATCAGCGCGGTGATGTAGCTGGAGATCCGGGGCGTCGGCTCGAAGGCCCAGACGTCGTCCTTGGGCTCGGGCGTCGGGGAGTTGGAGACGACGGTCCAGCCCGTCGGCGCCTTCACGGTGAACTGGAAGGTGGCCTTCAGGTCCGGCTGCTCGAAGGAGGCGAACACCCGACGGGCGTCCGGCACCTCGAACTGCGTGTACAGATACGCCTGCTCGTCGACCGGGTCGACGAACCTGTGCAGCCCCTCACCGGTGTTGGTGTACGCGCAGTCGGCGACGACCCGCAGCACGTTACGGCCCTGCAGCAGGCCCGGCAGCGCGATCCGGGAGTCCTGGAAGACCTCCGCCGCGTCCAGCGGATCGCCGTTGAGCGTGACCTCGTGGACGGCCGGGGCGACCAGATCGATGAAGGACTCGGCGCCACCCTCCGCGACATCGAAGCGCACCGTGGTCACGGACCGGTAGGTGCCGCCCTCCTGCGCGCCGGAGAGATCGAGATCGATCTCGTACGAGTCAACGGTGAGCAGCTTCGCCCGCTGCTGCGCCTCTTCGCGAGTCAGGTTTGTGCCAGGCACGCGGTCATCTCCTCGTTATGTGTGGGTTGCGCCATCCTTCCATGGGAGGGGCGCGCGCGGCGACGACGTTACGGGTGGTCCGGGGGGCGCGTTCGAGGACCGGCACGCCGCCGGGGACGGGTGACGGTCCGTCCGCTCTCCGGGACGGGGATGGGAAGCGCGGGCGGGGCGCTGAATGGTGGAGGCATGTCCTCCACCACCCCCACCACCGTCTCCTCGGACGACACCTCCCCCACCCCCGCCCGCCCCTGGGCCGCCGTTCTCGCCCTGGCCGGCGCCACCTTCTGTGTCGTCACCACCGAGATGCTGCCCGTCGGTCTGCTCACCTCGCTCGGGGACGGGCTGCGCGTCTCCGCCGGCACCGCCGGGCTCGCGCTCACCCTGCCGGGGCTGGTCGCCGCCGTGACAGCGCCCCTGCTACCCGTCGCCGTACGACGGACGGACCGGCGACACGTCCTCTGCGCCTTACTCCTCCTGCTCGCCGCGGCCGATCTGCTGTCCGCGCTCGCCCCCGGCATCGGCGTGCTGCTGGCCGCCCGTGCCCTGGTCGGCGTCTGTATCGGCGGGGTGTGGGCGGTCGCCGCCGGGCTCGCCGTACGGCTCGTTCCGGCGGCCTCGGTCGCCCGGGCCACCTCGGTCGTCTTCAGCGGGATCGCCCTCGCGTCCGTGCTGGGGGTGCCCGCCGGAACCTTCCTGGGCGAGGCCGCCGGCTGGCGCTGGGCGTTCGTCGCACCGGCCGTCCCGGCGCTCGCCGTGGCGGGCGCCCTGGCCGCCGTGCTCCCGCCGCTCCCCGCCGAACAGCCCGTCCTTCTGGGGGAGTTGGTGCGGCTGGGTGGGTCCCCGCGCCTGCGCCGCGGCCTGCTCGCGATCGGCCTCCTGGTCACCGGTCACTTCGCCGCGTACACCTACGTCCGCCCCGTCCTGGAACGGGTCCCCGCCCTCGGTCCGGGCAACTTCAACACCCTCCTCCTCGGATACGGCCTTGTCGGCGTCGTCGGCACCTTCGTCGCCGGGGCCCTCGCCGCCCGCGACCCGCGCCGCACGTTCCGCGCCCTCGCGGTGGCCCTGGGCACGGTGATCGCGCTCCTGGTCCCGGCGCGGGGCTCCCTTCCCGCGTCGGCCGTACTCCTGCTCCTCTGGGGTTTCCTCTACGGCGGTGTGTCCGTCGCCGCCCAGACCTGGCTGTCGGCTGCCGTGCCCCGCTCTGCCCGTGAGGCCGCTTCCGCGCTGGTCGCCGGCCTGTTCAACACGGCGATAGCGCTCGGCGCGTTCACAGGCGGCCGCCTCTCGGACACCCTGGGCCCGACGTCGGCCCTACTCCTGGCCGCCACCCTGTCCCTAACAGCCTCACCCACCCACCCACCCGACTCGGCCGATTAACACGGCACCGCCCCACCGGGCACGGTCGGCTGGAGGGCGCCGGTAGCAAGGGGCATGGCCGGCCGGAGTGCCACCGGCCGTCAAAGACGGCGTGTCGGCCGGGCGCCGGTCCGAGGGGGCGCGGTCAGGCACCGGCCGCCAGAGACGGCGTGTCGGCCGGGCGCCGGTCCCAGGTAGCGGCGCGGTCAGGCACCGGCCGCCAAAGACGGCGTGTCGGCCGGGCCCGGTCCCAGGGGCGCGGTCAGGCACCGGCCGTCAAAGACGGCGTGTTGGCCGGGCCCGGTCCCAGGGGCGCGGTCGGCTCGTGGGGGTACCGGCTCCGGGCCCGGATCGCCGGTGGGCGCCGGCCCGAGTCCGGCAGGCTGGAGGCGCGTCGGCCCCAAGGTCCGGCCCGTTGGGGAGAGGCGCGGACCTCGGTGCCGGTCGCGCGCATGCCCCCACCCCTGGGGGCAGCCAGCCGCTGACCCCAGGGGTTGTCACTCAGGTGCCGCTCTCACGCACCACGGCGGTCGCCGCGGCGGTCGGAGCCGCGGGTGCCGCCGCCGGCAGCGCTGCCCGTGGCTCCGGCCCCGCGGTTCCCCGCGCGACGACCGGTTCCGCGGGCGCCGCCCGAGGCGGCGCCGGTGGCCGTACCGGCCGTGGCCCGGCGGTCCGAGCCGCGCCCGCCTCCTGTGCCCGCAGCGGCGCCGGAGCCGCGCACGGCCTTGCCGGAGGTGCCGCCGGTGGCGGTACCGGCCGTGGTGCGGCGGCCGGTGGTCCGACTGCCTGTCCCGGTGCCGGTGCCGGTGCCGGAGCCCGAGGCCCCGCCGGATCCTGCCGGCCGGCCGGACCCGCGTACGGCCTTGCCGGAGGTGGCGCCGGTCGCCGCCGTGTCGGGGGTGGTCCGCCGGCCGGCCCCGCGACCGCCTGCTCCGCCCGCGGCGCCCGCAGCTGCGCCGGATCCGCGTGCCGCCTTGGCGGCGGTCGCCTCGGACGTGGTCCGGCGGCCCGGGCCGCGGCTGCCCGCTTCGGCGGCGGTGCCCGTGGCCCCGCCGGATCCCGACCGGCGGGTGGAGCCGCGTCCGCCGCCCGTGGAGGCGGCGCCGGCCCCGGCCGTGCCGGCTGTGCCGCGGCGTCGGCGGGACGGGCGGCTGCGTTCCGGGCTGGGGGCGGCGGGGGGCTGGGGGAGTTCGATCGTGACCGCGACTCCGGATGGTTCGCGGGCGCCCGTGAGGGTGGTCAGTTCCGTGTCGCTCGAGGTGATACGGGCCGTCCGGGGGCGGATGCCCGCGTCCGACATGAGCCGGGTGACCTCCCGCTTCTGGTCGGGCAGGACCAGGGTGACCACGCTGCCGGAGCCGCCGGCGCGGGCCGTGCGGCCGCCCCGGTGCAGGTAGTCCTTGTGGTCGGTGGGGGGATCGACGTTGACGACGAGGTCGAGGTCGTCGATGTGTATACCCCGGGCCGCGACGTTCGTCGCCACCAGCGCGGTGACGTGACCGTTCTTGAACTGTTCCAGGGTGCGGTTGCGCTGCGGCTGCGAGCGGCCCCCGTGCAGGGCCGCCGCGCGGACCCCCACGGACAGCAGCCGCTTGGCGAGCCGGTCGGCGGACCGCTTGGTGTCGAGGAAGAGGATGACCCGGCCGTCACGGGCCGCGATGCGCGTGGTGACGGCCTTCTTGTCGGTCTCGTCCTGGAGGTGGAGGACGTGGTGCTCCATGGTGGTGACCGCCCCCGCCGAGGGGTCCACGGAGTGCACCACCGGGTCGGTCAGGAACTGCTGCACCAGACGGTCGATGTTGGCGTCCAGAGTGGCCGAGAACAGCATCCGCTGCCCGTCGGCCCGCACCTGCCGGATCAGCTTGGTGATCTGCGGCAGGAAGCCCATGTCGGTCATCTGGTCGGCTTCGTCCAGCACCGTGATGCGCACCTGGTCGAGGACGCAGTCCCCGCGTTCCACGAGATCGTTGAGCCGGCCGGGGCTCGCCACGACCACCTCGGCGCCGCGCCGCAGCGCGTCGGCCTGCTTGGTGATCGACAGCCCGCCGACCACGGTGGTCAGCCGGAGGTTCACCGCCGTCGCGTAGGGTGCCAGCGCGTCCGTCACCTGCAGCGCGAGCTCACGGGTCGGCACCAGCACGAGGGCGAGGGGCGCCTTCGACTCGGCACGCAGCCCGGCGGTACGGGCCAGCAGCGCCAGCCCGAACGCCAGGGTCTTCCCGGAGCCGGTGCGTCCCCGCCCCAGCAGGTCGCGGCCGGCGAGCGAGTTGGGCAGGGTGGCGGCCTGGATGGGGAAGGGGGCGGTCACGCCCTGCGCGGTGAGGGTCTTCAGCAGCCCCGCGGGCATGTCCAGCGCGGCGAAGTCCTCGACGGCGGGGAGCGCCGGGGTGGTGCTCTCCGGCAGCCGGAATTCCTTCGGCGACGACGAGGACGGTGGCGGTGCCGAGACACGCCGGTTCGTTTTCTTCTGGGGCCTGCGGGACATGCGGGGGTCTGCCTTCCTGGAAACAGCACAAACCGGGGTCCGCACCATGACGGTGCGGACCCCGGTGAGCGGAATACGCGTCCGGCGATCAGGCGGGGACGATGTTCTCCGCCTGCGGGCCCTTCTGGCCCTGCGTGACGTCGAAGGAGACCCGCTGGCCCTCCTGCAGCTCACGGAAGCCCTGGGTCGCGATGTTCGAGTAGTGGGCGAAGACGTCGGGGCCGCCGCCGTCCTGCGCGATGAAGCCGAAACCCTTTTCAGAGTTGAACCACTTCACGGTGCCCTGTGCCATTGTTTTCTCCTTCAGTAGGCATTCTGTAAGCAGAGGCCCCATCCGGAGATGCCGGTAAAACAAATAATGCGCCTGGAGGAAAACATTCCCAGCAGGCGCACATAGGTTCATGGGTACCACAACTGCAACACCACGACCGTAGCACAGCTCGACGCCTCGAGGTCGGGATTACGCCCGTGACACGGAACGCCTTCGACGGCCCCGACGTGGCGCTGGTCCACGTCGGGGCCGTCGACTAGCCCTTCAGCTCCGCCGCCACCAGCTCCGCGATCTGCACCGCGTTCAGCGCCGCGCCCTTGCGCAGGTTGTCGTTGGAGACGAAGAAGGCGAGGCCGTGGTCCACGGTCTCGTCGCCGCGGATGCGGCCGACGAACGACGGGTCCTTGCCGGCCGCCTGGAGGGGCGTCGGGATGTCGGTGAGGACGACGCCCTCGGCGGCGGCGAGCAGCTCCGTGGCGCGCTCCACCGACAGCGGACGCGCGAAGCGGGCGTTGACCTGGAGGGAGTGGCCCGAGAAGACCGGGACGCGGACACAGGTGCCGGCGACCTTGAGGTCCGGGATCTCCAGGATCTTGCGGGACTCGTTGCGGAGCTTCTGCTCCTCGTCGGTCTCGTTCAGGCCGTCGTCGACGATCGAGCCGGCGAGCGGGACGACGTTGAAGGCGATCGGGCGCCGGTAGACCTGCGGCTCGGGGTAGTCGACCGCCTCGCCGTCGTGCGCGAGCTTGTCCGCGTCGGCGACGACCTTCTGCGCCTGGCCGTGCAGCTCCGCCACGCCCGCCACGCCCGAGCCGGACACCGCCTGGTAGGTGGCGACGACCAGCGCCTCGAGGCCGGCCTCCTGGTGCAGCGGCTTCAGGACCGGCATCGCGGCCATCGTCGTGCAGTTGGGGTTGGCGATGATGCCCTTGGGGCGGTCCGCGATCGCGTGCGGGTTCACCTCGGAGACCACCAGGGGGACCTCGGGGTCCTTGCGCCACGCGGACGAGTTGTCGATCACGACCGCGCCCTGCGCGGCGACCTTCTCCGCCAGCGCCTTCGAGGTCGCGCCGCCCGCCGAGAACAGGACGATGTCCAGGCCGCTGTAGTCGGCCGTCGCCGCGTCCTCCACCGTGACGCCGTCCAGCTCGGTGCCCGCCGAGCGGGCCGAGGCGAACAGCCGCAGCTCCGTGACGGGGAAGTTCCGCTCCTTGAGGATCCTGCGCATGACCGTGCCGACCTGACCGGTGGCTCCGACGATTCCGACCCTCACGGCGACTCCCTCTGTCTCGTTACGTACGCATTGCCTGGCCGTGGCTTTTCCATCATGCGGCCGACACCGGCCCGCCTGTCCAATTCTTTGCCCCCCATGCCCGAGGGATGGGACGCCCCGGCCCGCCCGACGGCTGCGGAAATCCCCCGCACACCCCCGCTGAGCTGCAGATGTTCCCCTCATGCCGCTCCCGCACCGCAAGCTGTGCTGCCGCGCCCCCGGGTGTGACGTACACCTCTGCCCGTCGCCCCGAAAAGATCTCGGGATCCCCCCGAACGTTTCCGCCCCGCCACGCGTCGTAGGGGAAACGCGGCTAGGGGAGGGTGTCTGTGCTGCGCAGAATGATCCGCCGTGGACAGGGGGACGGCCTCGTGCCGGGCGACCCGCTGGACGCGGCGCAGGAACGTCGGGTGCGGGCGGTGCTCGCGCTGGGCGGGGTGCCGCAGGCGGACCTGCTGGACGGGGTACAGCAGGTACGCCTGCGGCTGCTGGAGCGGGCCGCCAAGGGGTACGAGGCTCCGCGTGACGTCTCCGCGTGGGCGGCGGTCGTCGCCTCCAACCTCGCCATGGACTGGCACCGCGCCCGGCGCCGGCAGGAACGCCTCGGCGAGCGGCTGGCCTCCCTGCGCCAGCACGAGCACCCCTCGGGCGAGGACACCAGCGTGCTCTCCCTCGCCGTCGCCCAGGGCCTGGACGATCTGCCCGACGCCCAGCGCCAGGTCGTCGTCCTGCGTTTCTTCGCCGATCTGCCGGTCGCCTCGATCGCCCACGAGCTCGGCGTCCCGGAGGGCACGGTCAAGAGCCGCCTGCACACGGCGGTCCGGGCCCTGCGCGCCCGCCTGCACGAGGACGAGGTGGTGTGACATGCCCGGACAGCAGCACGAGAACCGCGACGGGGACGACGGCATGGACGCCCTCATGGCCGACGCCCTGATGGCCGCGATCACCGGCGACCCCCTCCCGGACGGGACCCGGGCCGACCCCGCCTCCCAGGCCGCCCACCGCGCGGCGACGGCCGACGTGGCGCTGCTGAGGGAGCAGCTCGGCCTCATCGCGGCGGCGCTCACGGAGCCCGCCGAGGAGCCCGCGCCGGCGGTCGTACGGCCGCTGCGGCCCCGGTCCCGGCTGCGCCCCTTCGCCCTGCGTGCCGTGGGGGTCGCCGCCGCCGGTGCGCTGGTGTTCGGGGCCGGGTGGGTGGTGGTGCAGATCGGGCACGGCGTGGCCGGCAGCCAGTCGAGCTCCGACAGCGGGGCGAAGGCCGCGTCGGGCGCGGGCCGGGAGGACGCCGACAGCCCGCTGGGCGACCCCGGCTACCTCGCCTGCGTCCGTCTGGTCGTCGAGGGCGAGGTGACGGCCGTACAGCCGCTGCCCGGTACGGACGAGGAGCGCGTCACCCTGCGCGTGACCCGGGCGTACAAGCCGGAGCAGGCGCCGCGGGACGTCCGGTTCGTGCTGGCGCGGGACATGGATCCGCTGGTGGCGAAGGGCGACCAGGTGCTGGTCGCCCTTCCGAAGGGGTCGTCCTCGCCGGACGTCTGGGCGGTCGGCGAGCCGGACATCGCCCCCGAGCGCCGGGCCCTCGCCCGCGCCCTGCCGCAGTCGACGGAGTCGTCGGCGGCGGCGGCGCCGGCCTGCGGCGAATGACGAAGGGGCGGGTGTCCCCCCGGACACCCGCCCCCTTTGTGTTCTTCGCCTTCTTCTTCCTACGGCGTTACGGGGTGACCTTCTCGATCGCCACGTTGCCCGAACCCGTGACGGTGCCGCGGGCGTTCACCAGCTGGACCTGGCCGAAGAAGGCCCGGCCCTCCGGCGCGGCGGCCGCGGCGGTGACCTTCGCGGAGACCTGCGCCGAGGCGCCCGTGGCCAGCTTCACCGGCGTGGCGTCGTCCACGGAGATGGTGCCGAGCGAGGCGGCGTAGAAGACGTCGAAGTAGTCGTACGCCGTCGTCCCGGCCGGGACCGCGTAGCCGGAGACCACGATGGTGTAGGTGCCGGCGGCGGGCGAGGCGAGGGAGACGGCCTCCTCCGAGTCGCCGTCGGCGGAGATCCCGACCTGCTTGCCGCTCGCGTCCAGGACCACCAGGTCGAGGTCGGCGGAGGCGTCGGACACCTTGCCGATCTTGACGTCGAGGGACTTGGCGCCCGCGGGGACGTCGACCGTGGTGGTCTGGTCCTCGCCCTGCGCGATGGTCGGGCGGGTCGTCTTCGAGGAGCCGAGCGGGCCGCCCACCAGGTGGCCGTCGACGGCCGCGTAGCCGTTCGTCACCTTCCAGGAGGCGGTGGCGGGCTCGCCGACCTTGGCCTCGGGCACGGTCACGGTCGCCGGGTCGAACACGGCGCCGTACACGGTGACGTCCAGCTTGTACGGGTTGTCGAGCAGCGGAGAGGTGCGGCGCGACTCGACCTCGATCTCCCAGACGCCCGGCTGCGGGTCGGCGTAGGAGCGGGCGTCGGGCTTGCAGCCGTTGCCGTCGAGGTAGTTGTTGTAGCAGTAGGGCGTGCCGTTGTCCTCGACCGAGACACCGTAGGGGTGGATCGACAGGAACCGGGTCTGGCTCTTGTCCTTGAGCCCGCCGATCGCGACCTCCAGCGACTTCGCGCCCTCGGGCACGGTCAGGAAGTAGTGCTGCGAGCTGTTGCGCTGCACGGTGTTCGCGGCGTGGAAGGTGTGGTTCACCGGGGTGGAGACCACGACGGTGTTGAGGATCTGCCGGTCGACGCCCTCGGTCTTCGGGTCGTCGACCTCGAGGATCGCGCTCTTGATGCCGGCGGACTTCGGGGCGGCCTGGATCTTCACGGTGACCGGCTTGTTCAGCTCCAGCTTCACCGTGTCCGAGCCGAGGATCCGGAAGGTGCCGGCCGCGTTGTTCGCCAGGCTCAGCTCGTGCCGGACCGCCTTGTCGGCGCCCGTCGTACGGGTGACGGTGACCTCGTACGTCTTCTTCTGACCGGCCTTCAGGCCGCCCTCACGGTCGTAGATCCCGGTGCCGAAGCCGGGCGTCTTCAGCGCCTGGTCGAGCACGGTGTCGACCGGGGCCTTGACCGTGTAGTCGTGCGCGGTGGCGCCCTTCCGGATGGACTTCCAGGCGTCCACGATGTTCATGAGGCCCGCGCCCTCCTCGTAGGCCTGCACACCCTTGATGTGGTCGGCCGTGGAGGTGAGCGCCGTGCGCAGGTCCGCCGGGCTGAGGGCGATGCCCTTCTGCTTGGCGGCGGAGATCAGCAGCGCCGAGGCGCCCGCGGCCTGGGGGGAGGCCATCGAGGTGCCCTGGAGCATGGAGTAGCCGGCGGGCAGGGTGTAGCCCGACTCGGCGACCGGGCCGCCGGGCAGCCAGGTCTGGGTGGTGTTGATGGCGGCGCCGGGCGCGACGAGCGTCGGCGTGAAGCCGCCGTCCTCACGCGGGCCGCGCGAGGAGAAGGGCAGCAGCGCGTACTTCTTGGTCACCTGCGAGCCGTAGTTGGCGGCCCAGGTCTCCTTGGAGATGGACGCGCCGACCGAGATCACCTTGTCGGCCAGACCGGGGTCGCCGATGGTGTTGGCGCCCGGGCCCTCGTTGCCCGCGGAGATCACGAGCTGGACGCCGTAGGTGTCGATGAGGCGGGTGTACAGCTCGTCGCGCGCGGTGTTGCCGTCGTTCAGCGGCGGCAGACCGCCGATCGACATGTTGACGATGTCGACGCCGCGGTTGACGACGAGGTCGATCATGCCCTCGGTGAGCGCGATGTTGGTGCAGCCGCCGGTCCAGGTGCAGGCCCGGGAGGAGACGATCTTCGCGCCGGGCGCGGCGCCGTTCATCTTGCCGCCGAACAGGCTGTTCGCGGCGGTGATGCCGGCGACGTGGGTGCCGTGCTCGGACTCGATGATGCCGATGTTGACGTAGTCGGCCTTGTCGCCGGCCGCGTTGTAGACGACGTCCTTGCGGGTCTCGACGACGAACGGGATGCGCTCGGCGACGTCGGTCGCCGGGTTGTCGGTCCCGAAGTAGCCGACCTGGTAGCCGTCCTTGTACGGCTTCATCGGCGCGTCGTCGGTGAAGTCGAGGTTGTCGTTCGCGTCCACGCGGACGGTCCCGGTGGCCGCGTCGTACAGCACACCGAAGGCGTCGGTGGTGTCGCCGTCCCGGTTGACGTCGCCCTTCTCGTCGCCGCCGGCGGTGATGGACTCGTAGAAGTAGTTGAACTTGTACGAGCCGGCCGGGGCCTTGAACGTCTCGGGCACGCCGGTGCTCGCGGGCGTCGCGGAGAACTGCGGGCCGCTCACCGAGGTGACCATCCGGCGCCAGGTGGCGTCGCTGTCGGAGACCGGGTCGGTGGCCGTCACCCAGTCGACGATCTTGCGCTCGCCGGTGGTGGTCTTCTGCAGCGCGGGGTGCGCCAGGTCCACACCGGAGTCGAGGATGCCGATGGTGACACCGCGGCCGTCCGCCTTCGGGTTCTTCTTCACGAAGTCGACGGCGCCCGTCTCGAAGGACGGGTTGTACGGGTTCTCGGCGGGGGTCTTCTTGTTCGGCGCGGCGTAGGTCTTCGCCTTCGAGGCGGTCGCGGCGCCCTTCGCGGTGTCCGCGCTCGGCGTCGGGTCGTCCAGCGCGATGTCCTGGCGCAGGTCGATGGCGTGCACGGAGGACAGCTTCGCGGCGGCGGCGATCGCGGAATCGGCCTTCGCGGTGGGGACGGTGGCGCGGACGTAGCCGACCTTGTCGAAGGTCCGGCCGACGATCCCGCCCTTCACCGCGTCCAGCTGCTCGGCGACCTGCTCGGTCTTCCCCGGCGCGGTCGCGACCATCATCGTGACGGTCTTGTCGCCCTCGGCCTTGGCCTCGGCGAGCAGGCCGGCGTCGTCGGAGCCGAGCTTGTCGTGGGCGGACTTCACGCCCGGGTCGGCGGCGGCCGGGGCGTGGCCCGCGTCGGCGGCGAACGCCAGGGGTATCGGTCCGGCCGCGGACAGCGCGGCCACCAGGCCGACGGCCGCGGCGACGCGGGCGGCGCGTCTGGTGCCGGATATCGGTTCGCGCTGGGGGGTGAAAGGCATCGGCATCCCTTGTTGGTAAAGGAACGGTCGACCGGGCTGGTCATACCTGATCGAGAACGTCCGGAACATGGTTCCGGACGAGCGGAAAGCTTTACGCAAGAGACGGTTGTTTGGGGAGTGTTGACCGAAACGATATGGATCTATGGGGAAAACCCTCTACGAGAACCCTGTGCGGTGAATATTCGCTCCCTGTCCGGGATCCACGCGGCTAACGTGCCCGTATGCGCGAGAAGTTGAGGGTGGCGGCCTACGCCGTGGTCGTCCGTGACGGTCAGGTCCTGCTCGCCCGCTCACCGGCCGACGGCGGTGGCTTCGAGTGGGTCCTGCCGGGCGGCGGCATGGACCACGGCGAGGACCCGCTGGACACCGTCGTGCGTGAACTCGACGAGGAGACCGGCTACCGCGTCGAGGTGACGGGCCTGCTCGGCCTGGACTCCTCCCGGCACGTCATCCGCCACTGGGAGGGGCTGCGGGGTCCCGTCGACCACCACGGGCTGCGGATCGTCTACGAGGGCCGGGTCGTCGGCGGCGAACTGCGCAACGAGGTCAACGGCTCCACCGACATGGCCGCCTGGCACGACCTGGACGCGGTGCCCGCCCTCACCCGGGTCCGGCTGGTCGACACCGCCCTGACGCTGTGGCGGGAGCGGCCCGTGAACGGACGGGTTACCCCGTGAGATGAACACGGAGTGACTGCTTCCCGGCCGTTTCCCGGCGGCGCGAGGAGCAGCCGAGGGCGCTGCGGGCGCCCATGATCCACGTACGGCGATCGGCGCTTCACGTTGCGGAAGCGTTCACGCACAGGCCATACCCGGTGTCGAGCATCCGGTACGAGCGGGACGTTCGCGGCTGCGACCGCCCCGCGTCCACTGCCGACGCGTTCGCACTCGGGGAGATCGCGCCATGTCGCGCTCACGCTCTGTCACGTCCTCCGCGCTGGGGGTCGACCGTCGTACCGTCCTCGCCGCCTCCGCGGCCGTCTCCGTCTCCGTGGGCGTCGGTTACGCCCTGCGGCCCACCGAAAGCCAGGCCGCGTCCGTGCCCCCGCAGGCACCGGCCCCGGCTCCGGAAACCACGGCCGCCTCCGCCTCCGCCAGCCCCGTCGCAGCCCCCCTCGCCCCCTACACCAGGGGCACCACCCTCGCCTCCGTGGCCGCCCCGCGCTCCGGCTCCGGATACCGCCGCCTCGGCAGCGCCGCCGGCTGGAAGCGCGTCGTCCGCACCGACCTCGCCGCCGCCGGGTCCGGCCGCGCGGGCCGCCGTACGACCCTCGCCGCCTTCGTCCAGCTCACCGATCTGCATCTGATCGACAGTCAGCACCCGCTGCGTCTGGAGTACCTGCGCGCCGCGAGCCCGATCTCCTGGCGGCCGCACGAGGCGCTGACCGTGCAGGGCGCGGTCTCGCTGATCGAGCGGGTCAACTCGCTGCGGGCCGCCCCCGTCACCGGCGCCCCGCTGGACTTCGTCGTCACCACCGGCGACAACACCGACAACAACGCCCACACCGAGCTGGACTGGTACCTCACGGTGATGAGCGGCGGCCGGATCACCCCCAACTCCGGTGACCCGCGCCGCTACGAGGGCGTCCAGAACAGCGGCATCCCCCTGTACTGGCAGTCCGACTCCACCTCCCGCGACAGCTTCAAGCAGCGCGGCTTCCCCCACCTCGACGGCTTCCTCGCCGCCGCGATCCGCGAGGTCAACAGCCCCGGCCTGACGCTGCCCTGGTACTCCACCGTCGGCAACCACGACGCGATGCCGCTCGGCTGCTACGCGCACGGCGACTCCTGGCTCGCCGAGTACGCGGTCGGCGGCCGCAAACTGATGGAGCTGACCCCCGCCGAGGCGTCCCGGCTCCAGCTGAGCATCAGCCAGGACCGGGACCCCAGGGGCACGGTCATCCGCGACCTGCTGAAGTCCAAGACCCGCGCCATGCGCACGGTCACCCCGGACGAGCGCCGCGCCCCCTACACCCCCGCCGAGCACGTCAAGGCCCACCTCGACCCGGCGTACAAGGGAGTGGGCCCGGTCGGCCACGGCTACACCGCCGGCAACCTGGCCGCGGGCACCCAGTACTACACCTTCGAGGTCGCCGAGAACGTCATCGGCATCAGCCTCGACACCACCGACCCCGGCGGCCACTACGACGGCTCGATCGGCACCGCCCAGCTGAAGTGGCTGGACGCGACCCTGCGCGCCCACAAGGACACGTATGCGATCGTCTTCAGCCACCACACCAGCCAGAGCATGAGCAACACCCGCCCCGACCCGGCCCACCCCCGGGAGCGGCGGCACACCGGTGCCGAGCTGACCGCCCTCCTCGGCCGCCACCGCAATGTCGTCGCCTGGGTGAACGGCCACATCCACCGCAACGACATCACCCCCCACCAGGGCGCCGCGGGCACCTTCTGGGAGGTCTCCACGGCCTCCCACGTGGAGTTCCCGCAGCTCGCGCGGGTCATCGAGCTGGTCGACAACAAGGACGGCACCCTCTCGATCCACACCACGCTGATCGAGTCCGCCGCCCCGCACCGCACCGACTTCACCGATCTCTCCCAGACGGGCCTCGCCGCCCTCTACCGGGAGCTGTCGGCGAACGCCCGCACCGACGGGGACCGGCTGAGCGGCGAGCCGAAGGACCGGAACACCGAGCTGGTACTGAAGAAAGCCTGAAGAACAAGGCCTGAAAAAGATCCGTAACCGGCGGTGGCGCTTCCGTCATCCAGGCTGCGCGCACATGTGACGTCCAGTTCACGTGTACGAAACGTCCGTACCGCCTCATATCGGCTAACCCGCAGTGGGCGGGGGTGGCTGGTTATCGGTGTGAGGCGGGTGAGGGTGTTGCGTACGGGACGCGGACTGCGGGTGCTGTCGGTCTACGAGGGGTTCTTCTCCGGAGGGGCCCGGATCGTGCACAGCGATGTGGTGCTGGGACTGCGGGAAGGCGGCCAGCACCACCGGGTGCTCAGCATCCACGGCGAGGTGCACCGCGAGGCCACCCGCCAGCGGATGGAGGACGACGCCTGCTACCGGGCGCTCACCGGCGCCGAGGTGGGCGTCACCTCCCTCGGTCGTACGTTCGGGATCGGGGGAACGGATCCGGCCGCCTTCAGCGGGCCGGAACTCGCCGACACCGCCCGGGCGACGGCCGACGCCGATGTGATCCTCTCCCTCAAGGAGCAGCCGCTCGCCCTGCTGCGCCAGGCGGGCCTGCCACGCCGCCCGGTCGTGGTCTGTCTGCACCGCTCCGACCCGGAGAACCAGGGCCGCGCCCTGCACGACCTCAAGGCCGGGATCGCCGACGGCACGGTGGCGGCGGCCGTGTGCTGCGCCGAGTCGACCCGGGCGGCGTACGAGGCGGCGGGCGTCCCGTCCGCCCTTCTGCAGGTGATCCCGAACGGGGTCGACCTGATCCGCTTCCGCCCGGACCCGGCCCGCCGCCTCGCCGTGCGCACCTCCCTGGGCGTCCCCGCCGAGGCCCCGGTGGTCGTCTTCGCCGCCCGCTACGACGGCATGAAGAACGTCCCCCTGTTCCTGGCGGCCGCCCGGGCCTGGCTGGACACGGTGCCCGAGGGGCACGTCCTGATGTGCGGGGCGGGCATGACGGCGGCGAACCCGGGCCTGACCGCCGACATCGCGGAGGCGTTCGAGGGGCGGGAGCGGGGCCGGCTGCACCTGCTCGGCGTCCGGCACGACATGGAGACCGTGTACGCCGGCGCCGACGTGGTGGCCCTCACCTCCTCCTGGGGCGAGGCGGCCCCGCTCTGCCTGATCGAGGGCATGATGTGCGGCGCGGTCCCGGTCTCGACGGACGTCGGCGACAGCGCGGCGATCGTCGCGGGCCACGGCCTGGTGACCCCGCCCGACCCGGCGGCGATCGCGGCGGCCTGGTCGGAGGCGGTGGCGCACCGGGAGGCGTACGCCCCCGCGCTCGCCGCGAGCCGCGAGCGCTTCAGCCGCACCCGCATGATCGCCTCGTACGCGGCCCTGATCGACCGCGTCCACGACACGAGGAGGGGCCACCGGTCGCCGGTGGCCCCTCCTCTCCCCTCCTGATCCCGCCCCGGTCCTCGCTAACGGGGCAGCACCACGACATACGCGGCCGGGTCGCGGTCCCCCGAGGCCATCAGCGCCGTACGGACCACCGTGGCCTGCTGCTCCATCGCGTCCCGCAGCTTCTTCGGGGTGATGTGCACGACCGTGATGCCGAGCCGCTCCAGGTGCTCGCGCTTGCGGGCGTACTCGGACCACAGCGCGTCGTCGTCCTGCCGATGGCCTTGGCGCGGCGCCCGGGTGTCCAGCTCCACCGCCACCGCCTGCTCCGGCCAGTAGGCGTCGAGTCCGCCGAGGTGCGGGCCGCCCGGGAGGCGCAGGTCGACGTTCCAGACCGGGTCGGGCAGGCCGTACTCGACGACCATCCGGTAGAGGCGGTCCTCGGCGATCGCCCGGCCCTCGGCCAGCAGGGAGTCCACCGCGTCCACCACATGCGGCCGGCTCAGCAGCTTGGCGTGGTTCAACTCCCGTACCACGGAGGCCGGTTCGCAGTGGCCGCCGCGGACCGCCTCCGACAGCAGCCGCCGTACCGTGCCCGCGTCCGTCAGCCCCGCCACCGCGTCGGCCAGCGCCCGCGGGACGGGCGCCACCGGTACGCCCGTCGCCTGCTCGGGAGCCGGCAGGCAGCCCGTGCGGACGACGTGGGCGCAGCCCGTCGAGCGCAGTCGGCGCAGGCGCGGGACCAGGACGTCGATCCGCTCCAGGGAGGACAGCGCGGGGGCGGCGGTGAAGCCGTGCAGGGTGAGGGCCGCGAGGCCGGTGATCATCGCCTCCTGGTACATCGGCCGGTGCGGGCCGTCGGCCTCCGGCTGGACCGGCACCCCGGCCGGCTCCGGCAGCTCGCGGGCCGCGTACAGCAGGACCGCGTGCAGCCGCTCCTCGCTGGTCGGCGGCCCCTGGTGCAGCATGAACACGCCGGGGAGGAGCTGCTGCCAGGGGCCGCCGGGCCGGCACTGTTCGGCGGCCTCGGCGGGGGAGACGCCGTGCGAGCGGAGCTGGGCCGCAGTCAGGACCCGGCGTCGGCCGTCGTGGGAGAGGTGGCGCAGCGGGCGGGGGGTGGCCGGGGGGAGCGGCGTGTTGGGGTTCATGCAACGGGGATTCCGCGCCCGATCCGCCCCTTAACCGCTGTTACACGCCTGTCGACAAACCTGGACAAGCTCGTCCTAAAGGACGGGTGTTCGGATGCCGAGTAGGCATCGAAAACCCCTGGTCCCGTCGGGCGGGGCCAGGGGTTACGGGTCCGATTGCCTGAATTCCGTAACGGTCACCGCCGACGGAATCCATGGCCAGAACTAGTGGTGTTCTTCGGCCCTGGCATCACACGCCTGGCCGCGCAGGCCCCGGGCCAGGTCGTCCCAGGCCTCCAGCACCAGCCGGCGCAGCGCCGGCGGCGCCCCGTCGTGGGCGGCGAGCCAGACATCCGTCTCCACCAGGGTCTGCGGGGAGTCCTGGAGATAGGGGTACAGGCCCTTCACCACGGTCATCGCGATCTGGATCGACCGCTCGGACCACACCCGCTCGATCGCCGCGAAGTACTTCTGCGCGTACGGCGCGAGCAGCTCCCGCTGGGAGGGCTGGGCGAAGCCCGCGATCGTCGCCTCCACCAGGGCGTTGGAGAGGTCCTCGGACTCCACCACCAGCGCCCACGCCTGCGCCTTGACCGCCGCCGAGGGGCGCGCGGCCAGGCAGCGCACCTGGTGGCGCTTGCCGGACGCCGTGTCGTCCCGGGCGAGCTCCGCCTCCAGCGCCTTCTCGTCGGCGTACCCGTGCGCGACCAGCGGCTCCAGGAACATCCACCGCAGTTCCTGGTCGACGTCCAGCCCCTCGATCACCGAGGTGCCGTCCAGCAGGCCCTGCAGCAGCTCGAAGCCGCCCTGGTCCTCGGCGGTCTGCGCGAAGAACCGCGCCCACGCCAGCTGGTGCTCACCGCCCGGCTCGGCGGCGTACAGCTCGCGCTCGGCGCCCTCGGCCAGCAGCCGCGCCCCGGTCGCCCGCAGCGGCGGCGCCACGTAGTGCACCAGCGCCGACTCCGCCCAGGCGTGCAGCATCTGCAGCACCCCGATGTCCGACTCGCGCCCCGCGAACCGCAGCACCAGCGCGATGAAGTCCCGCGCGGGCAGCAGCGCGTCCCGGGTGAGGTTCCACAGCGCCGACCAGCACAGGGCACGGGCCAGCGGGTCGGCGATGTCGCCGAGGTGCGTGTGCAGCGTCTCCAGCGAGGTCTCGTCGAAGCGGATCTTGCAGTAGGTCAGGTCGTCGTCGTTGACCAGCACCAGCTCCGGGGCCGCCTCGCCCACCAGGTCCGGCACGACCGTACGCGGCCCGTCGACGTCCGCCTCGGTGCGCGCGTACCGCACCAGCGCGCCCTCCTCCCGGCGGTACAGACCGATCGCCACCCGGTGCGGCCGCAGCTCGGGGTGCGACTCCGGGGCCTCCTGCACCACCGCGAGCTCCGCGATCCGGCCCTGCGCGTCCAGCAGCACCTGCGGGGTCAGCGAGTTCACCCCGGCCGTCTGCAGCCAGGACCGCGCCCACGCACCCATGTCCCGGCCGCTGGTCTCCCCGAGCACCGACAGCAGATCACCGAGACGCGTGTTGCCGTACGCGTGCCGCTTGAAGTAGCGGCGGGCGCCCTCCAGGAACGCGTCCTGCCCGACGTACGCCACCAGCTGCTTGAGGACGGAGGCGCCCTTGGCGTAGGTGATGCCGTCGAAGTTGAGCTTGGCGTCCTGCAGGTCGCGGATGTCGGCGGTGATCGGGTGGGTGGAGGGCAGCTGGTCGGCGCGGTACGCCCAGGCCTTGCGGCGGTTGGCGAAGGTGATCCAGCCCTGCGTGAAGCGGGTGGCGCCCACCAGCGAGAAGGAGCCCATGAAGTCCGCGAAGGACTCCTTCAGCCACAGGTCGTCCCACCACTCCATGGTGACCAGGTCGCCGAACCACATGTGCGCCATCTCGTGCAGGATGACGTTCGCCCGGCTCTCGTAGGACAGCCGCGTCACCTTCCCCCGGAAGATGTACTCCTCCCGGAAGGTCACGAGCCCCGGGTTCTCCATCGCCCCCAGGTTGTACTCCGGCACGAACGCCTGGTCGTACTTCCCGAACGGGTACGGGTAGTCGAAGTGCTCGTGGAAGAAGTCCAGGCCCTGCTTGGTGATCAGGAAGACGTCGTCGGCGTCGAAGTGGGGCGCGAGGCCCTTGCGGCACAGGGCGCCCAGGGGGATCTCCAGGGTCGTGCCGTCGCCGAGGTCACGGGTGTAGGAGTCGGTCACGTAGTGGTACGGGCCCGCCACCACACAGGTGATGTACGTCGAGATCGGCTTCGTCTCCGCGAACCGCCACACCCCGTCGGCGCGCTCGCCCACGCCGTTGCTCCACACCGTCCACTCCTCGGGCGCCCGCACCTCGAAGCGGAACGGGGCCTTGAGGTCGGGCTGCTCGAAGTTCGCGAACACCCGGCGGGAGTCGGCCGGCTCGTACTGCGTGTAGAGATAGACCTCGCCGTCCTCGGGGTCGACGAACCGGTGCAGGCCCTCGCCGGTGCGGGAGTAGGCGCACTGCGCGTCCACGACCAGCTCGTTCTCGGCGGCCAGGTCCTCCAGCAGGATCCGGGAACCGTCGAACACCTCGCCCGGGTCCAGATCGCGGCCGTTGAGGGAGACGGACGTCACACTCGGCGCGATCAGATCGGCGAAGCTCGCGGCGCCCGGCTCGTTGCAGCGGAAGCGGATCGTGGTGACCGAGCGGAACGTGCGCTCCCCTCGGGAATCGCCCACGGCCGACCGCACGTCGAGGGACACGTCGTACCCGTCGACGGACAGCAGGGCGGCCCGCTCCCGGGCCTCGTCGCGGGACAGGTTCTCACCGGGCACGGGCGGTACTCCCTCTTGGTGGCCGGACGGTGTGCGGACAGGAGTGATCCTGCCACGCGCCCCTGACCGGGGCAGCGGGGAATGCGTGCCGCAGGTGACGGTGTTGACGATGGGAAGGCCCTTTCTCACGCATCTCTCGAAGTTCCCTTGAAGACCTCCTGAGGAGACACATGTCCGAGAAGACCCCCGTCGACTTCTGGTTCGACCCCCTGTGCCCCTGGGCGTGGATGACCTCCCGCTGGGTCCTCGAAGTCGAGAAGGTCCGGGACATCGAGGTGCGCTGGCACATCATGAGCCTCGCCGTCCTCAACGAGGACAAGCTCGACGAGCTGCCCGAGGAGTACCGCGAGATGCTCGCCGTCAAGGCCTGGCAGCCGGTGCGCGTGGTCACCGCCGCCTGGCAGCTGCACGGCGCCGACGTCCTCGGCCCGCTCTACACCGCGCTCGGCACCCGGATCCACAACAACGGCGAGGGCCCGACCGTGGAGGCGATAGCGGGCGCGCTGGCGGACGTGGGCCTGCCCGCCTCCCTCATCGACTACGCCGAGCAGACCGACTTCGAGTTCGACGCCCAGCTGCGCGCCTCCCACAAGGAGGGCATCGAGAAGGTCGGCCAGGACGTCGGCACCCCGGTCATCGCCGTCCCCGGCCCCGACGGCGAGCAGATCGCCTTCTTCGGCCCGGTCGTCACCCCCGCCCCGAAGGGCGAGGAGGCCGCCCGCCTCTGGGACGGCACCGTCGCGGTCGCCTCGGTCCCCGGTTTCTACGAGATCAAGCGCACCCGTACCAAGGGCCCCGACTTCAGCAATCTGTGACAACTCCTGCCCGGGAATCACCCCCGCGAGCACCCCTCGCGGGGGCACCATGGGCTCCATGACGGAGATCGACACCTCGGTACCCCACTCGGCCCGCATCTGGAACTACTGGCTGGGCGGCAAGGACAACTACCCGGTGGACGAGGCGGCGGGTGACGCCTACACCGCCGTCTTCCCCGGCATCGTCACCATCGCGCGCAGCAGCCGCGCCTTCCTCGGCCGCTCCATCACCCATCTGGTGGAGGAGGCGGGCATCCGCCAGTTCCTCGACGTCGGCACCGGACTGCCCACCGTCGACAACACCCACGAGGTCGCCCAGCGCCTCGCCCCCGAGTCGAAGATCGTCTACGTCGACAACGACCCCCTGGTCCTCGCCCACGCCCGCGCCCTGCTCACCTCCAGCCCCGAGGGCGCGACCTCCTACGAGGACCTCAGCCTCTACGAGCCCGAGCGCATCCTGGAGGCGGCCGCGCGGACCCTCGACCTCTCCCGGCCGACGGCCCTGATCCTCAGCGGCATCCTCGGCCACGTCGACGGCTACGACCGCGCCCGCGACCTCGTCCGCGCCTTCCTGGACGGCCTCCCCTCCGGCAGCTACCTCTCCCTCAACGAGGGCTCCCGGGGCACCGACCCCGTCTACGAGCAGGCCCAGGACGCCTACAACGAGACCGGCGCGGTCCCCTACTTCCTGCGCCCGATCGACCAGATCGAGGGCTACTTCGAGGGCCTGGACCTGGTCGACCCGGGCGTCGTCTCCGTCCCCCTGTGGCGCCCCGCCCCGGGCGCCGGCACCACCCCGATCGGCCAGCACGGCGGCCTGGGCCGCAAGCCCTGACCCAGGTCACCGCATGCCGGACGGCCGTGGCGCCAAGGGGGTGTCCGCAAAGTCCCTCCCCCAGAGGGGGTACCCCCAGCCCTGCGACGCCCGGCACGCCCTCTCGCCGCACCGGGCGAACACCCGAGTACGACCAGTACGCGGGTGTCCGCCCGGCACGCCGAGAGCACGCTCCCCCACGCTCGGCTTCGCTCGCGCGGGAGGGGCCCCCACGACGCCGCAGCGCCCGCCCTTCGGGCGGACGACGCGACTTTGCGGACACCCCCTACGCCGCCACGGCCGTGTAGTGCGCGGCGCTCCCCTCGATCGAGTGGCTCTCCTTGCCGTCGACGCCCACCGGCACGTCCCCCGCGGCCGTCACCCGGTGCAGCCGGCGTGGCGCGCCGTCGTAGTTGTCGACGGCGTAGTGCTGGGTGATCCGGTTGTCGAAGACGACCAGCTGGTTCTCGGACCAGCGGTGGCGCAGGACGTTCTCCGGCCGGGTCACATACGACTGGAGCAGATCGAGGATCTTGCGGGACTCACCGGCCGACAGGCCCACGATCCGCTGGGCGAACCCGCCGATGAACAGCCCGCGCTCGCCGGTCAGCGGGTGGACGCGGACCACCGGGTGGACCGTGCGGTACTTGATGGAGGTGAACTGGGCGCGGGCGGCGGCCTGCGCCTCGTCGAGGGCCTCGTCCGGCACGGCGTAGTCGTAGTCGTTGGTGTGCTCCGCCCACAGGGTGTCGGCCAGCCGCCGCAGCGGCTCGGGCAGATCGCTGTAGGCGGCCGCGGAGCTGGCGATCAGCGTCTCGCCGCCGTACGGCGGGACGGTCAGGCTGCGCAGAGTGGTGGCCTGGGGCGGGTTGAGGACGAAGGTCACGTCGGTGTGCCAGTGGTTGGCGGCCCGGCCGCGCCCGCTGTCGACGGGCAGGACGTTCGGGGCGCCGTCGACCGAGGCCACCGTCGGGTGCGCGGTGGTGACCTCGCCGAAGTGCCGGACGAAGTCCTGGTGGGACTCGTCGTCGAGGTTCACCTCGTCGAAGACCAGCGCCTTGTGGACGTTGAGCGCCTCACGCAGTGCGGTGTAGGTCTCCTCGTCGAGCGGCTTGGAGATGTCCACGCCGAAGACATGGGCGCCGATGTTCGCGGTGACCTTGCGGATGTCGAGCGTCATGGTGGTGTCCTCTCAGACCAGGGCGGGTGTCTTGACGTACTGGTTGGCGGGGCGCGGCAGGCCGTAGCGCTCCCGCAGGGTCTGGCGGGGGCCGTATTCCGTGCGGAGCAGGCCGCGGGCGCGCAGCAGGGGGACGACGTGGTCGACGAAGGCGGACAGGCCGGAGGGCAGCACGGCGGGCATGATGTTGAAGCCGTCGGCGGCGCCCTGCGTGAACCAGGTCTCGATCTTGTCGGCGACCTGCTCGGGCGTCCCCGTGAACGTGAGGTGCCCGCGCCCGCCGCCCAGCCGCCCGATCAGCTGCCGCACGGTCAGCCGCTCCCGGCGGGCCAGCTCCACGACCAGCGTGTAGCGGCTCTTGGCGCCCTCGACGGCGTCCTCGGAGGGCAGCTCGGCCGGCAGCTCGGCGTCCAACTCCAATGAATCCAGGGGGAGTTGCAGCAGCCGTTCCAGATTGGCCACCCCGTGCCGGTGCACGATGTGGTCCTCCAGCACCTGCTCGTTCGCCCGCGCCTCGGCCTCCGTCGAACCGAGCACCGGCACGATGCCCGGCAGCACCTTGATGTGCCCGGGGTCCCGGCCGACCGCCGCCGTGCGCGCCTTGAGGTCGGCGTAGAAGTCCTGCGCGTCGGCGAGCGTCTGCTGCGCGGTGAACACCGCCTCCGCATACCGGGCCGCGAACGCCTTGCCGTCCTCGCTCGATCCCGCCTGCACCAGCAGCGGGTAACCCTGCGGGCTGCGCGGGACGTTGAGGGCGCCCTCGACGCTGAAGTACGTCCCCCGGTGCCGGGGCGGATGAATCTTGGCGTCGTCGCCCCACACCCCGGACGTCTTGTCGGCGAGGACCGTGTCGTCCTCCCAGCTGTCCCAGAGCTTCAGCGCCACGTCCAGGAACTCGGCGGCCCGCGCGTACCGCTCCGCGTGCGCCGGCTCCGCGTCCAGGCCGAAGTTGCGGGCGGCCTCCGCGCCGGCCGTGGTGACGATGTTCCAGCCGGCCCGGCCGCCGCTGATGATGTCCAGCGAGGCGAACTTGCGGGCCAGGTTGTAGGGGGAGTTGTAGGACGTGGAGGCGGTGGCGATCAGCCCGATGTGCCGGGTCGCCGTGGCCAGCGCGGTGAGCAGCGTCAGCGGCTCCAGCGCCCCGGCCGGGCGCTGCGCGACACTGCTCCACAGCTGCGGCCCGTCCGCCAGGAAGAGGGAGTCGAAGGTGCCGCGTTCGGCGGTCCGCGCGAGCTCGACGTAGTGGTCCAGCTCCACATGGGCGTGCGGATCGCTCTCCGGGAGCCGCCAGGAGGCCTCGTGGTGGCCGGTGTTCATCAGGAACGCGTTCAGGTGCAGCTTTCTCGTACTCACTGGTGGTCCTCCGTGACGCCCAGCGCGGCCAGCAGCCGCTCGCGGTACTCGCCCAGCAGCGGATCGCGGTACGAGCGCGGATGGGGTCGGTCGATGGTCAGGTCGAGGCCGATACGGCCGTGGTCGAGGACGAGGACCCGGTCGGCGAGCACGATCGCCTCGTCCACGTCATGGGTGACGAGCAGCACGGAGGGCCGGTGGCGCTCCCACAGCTCGCGCAGCAGGCTGTGCATCCTGATCCGGGTGAGCGCGTCCAGCGCCCCGAACGGCTCGTCGGCCAGCAGGAGTTCGGGCTCCCGGACCAGCGAGCGGGCCAGCGCCGCCCGCTGCGCCTCCCCGCCGGACAGCTCGTTCGGCCAGGCCCGCTCCCGGCCGGCCAGCCCGACCTCGGCGAGCGCCTCGCGCCCCTGCCGCTCGGCCTGCTTGCCGTCGAGTCCGAGGAGTACGTTGTCCAGCACCCGGCGCCAGGGCAGCAGCCGGGAGTCCTGGAAGACGACCGACACCCGCTCGGGCGCCGTCAGCTCCCCGTCCCCCGCGACCTCGTGGTCCAGGCCCGCGACCGCCCTGAGCAGGGTGGACTTGCCGGAGCCGCTGTGTCCGAGGAGGGCGACGAACTGTCCGGCGGGGAGGTCCAGGTCGATGCCGTCGAG
Source organism: Streptomyces sp. NPDC005820 (assembly GCF_040630255.1). NCBI lineage: Bacteria > Bacillati > Actinomycetota > Actinomycetes > Kitasatosporales > Streptomycetaceae > Streptomyces > Streptomyces sp. NPDC005820. The sequence continues at coordinate 13,042 of NZ_JBEXXE010000012.1, read as the reverse complement.
GACGGTACGCCCGTCGAAGGACCGGGTCAGGCCCCGCAGCCGTACGGCGGGACGGGTCAGTTGCTCAGTGTGCGGCGCCACGACAGCACCCTCCGTTCGATGAGACGGACCGCGCTGTCGGAGACCAGGCCGAAGACGCCGTAGATCAGCAGACCGACGAGGATGACGTCCGACTGGCCGTAGTTCTGGGCCTGGAACATCATGTAGCCGAGGCCGCTGGTGGCGTTGATCTGCTCCAGGACCACGAGTCCGAGCCAGGATCCGGTGACGCCGAGCCGGAGTCCCACGAAGAATCCGGGCAGTGCGCCGGGGATCACGATCTGCCGGACGAACCGGAGCCTCGACAGGCCCTGCACCTCGGCGAGTTCGACGAACCGGTGGTCGATGCCGGACAGCGCGGCATGCGTGTTCAGATAGATCGGGATGTAGACGACGATCGCGATGATCGCGATCTTGAAGGTCTCGCCGATGCCCAGCCACAGGATGAACAGCGGGATCAGACCGAGCACCGGGATCGCCCGGTTGAGCTGCACGGTCCCGTCGATCAGCGCCTCCCCGGTTCGGCTGAGCCCGGACGCGAGCGCCAGCACCACCCCGGCGGTCAGCCCGATCGCGAAGCCGTACGCGGCGCGTTCGAGGGAGGTGAGGACATCGGTGGGCAGGGTCCCGTCGGTCCACAGCCGGACGCCGGTCCCGAGGACCGTCCAGGGCGCCGGGATGGCGCCGGGGTCGAGCCGGCCCGCGGCGGAGGCGGCGGCCCACAGGGCGAGCAGGAGGAGGGGCCCGGCGAGCCGGGCGGCGGGCAGGCGCCTGCCGGGGGCGAGACCGCGGCGCCGTCGGCGCGGCTGCTCGGCGGCCACGGCGACGGGGGCGGCCGTGCCCAGGGTGGTGGTCGTCATGGCGGTCAGCTCCGGTACTCGGCGGGTACGGACTTCGCGGCGATGCCCTCGAAGCGGTGGTCGAAGAGGGAGGCGACGTCGAACTTCTTCACGAAGCCGCCCTCGGCGAGCAGATCGGCGGTCTCCTGCTCCCAGGCGATCGCCTCGTCCCAGCTCGGCGGGAACAGCGGCTTGTTGGCGAGGTCGGAGATCGCCTTCGCCTGGGCGGAGGTCAGGTTCTGCGTCTTGACGTAGAACTCCTCGTTCCAGAGGTCGGGGTTCTCGTACTGCCACACCTGGCCCTGGGCCCACTGCGGGATGTACGCGGCGATCGCCGCCGCCTTCGCCCGGTCGTTCAGCACCGACACCGGCGCCCACAGCAGGTTCAGCAGATCGACCACGTCGGTGGTGATCGAGCGGGCGCCCTTGGAGCCGTACTGCTGGAGGTAGGCGGGCGCCTGGCTGTTGGCGAGCGGCGCGATGTCGACCTGGCCGGACTGCAGGGCGGTCAGGAACTGGTTGCTGGTCAGCGGGACCAGCGTGACGTCGTCGTACGACAGCCCGGCCTTCTTCAGCGCCCGCAGCAGTACGACCCCCTGCGCCTGGCCCTGCGAGAACGCCAGCTTCTTCCCCTTGAAGTCCTCGACGGTGCGAATGTCGCTGCCGGGCTTGGTGGCGAAGAGATAATTCGGCTTCCGGGTGATGTCGATCGCGACGATCTTCGCGTCATAACCCTGGTAATGCGCCTGGATCGGCGGGATGCCCGCGTTGTTCGCGAGGTCCAGGGATTTCGCCCGGAAGGCGTTGATGACATCGGGGCCGGCGCCGATGTTCACCCAGCTCGACACCGTGAACGGCAGATCGGGCAGTTTCGCCAGCTTGAACTGCAGCTGCTGCACGTTCAGATACGAGGCGATCTTCAGGCTGGTGCCGGCGGGCACCTTCGCGGCGAGCGGGGCCGTGGCGGCGCCCTTGCTCGTGGCGGCGGCGCTGCTCTCGGCGCAGCCGCTGAGCCCGGCGACACCGGCGGCGGCACCGAGCAGCGAGGTGAGGAACAGACGGCGGTCAAGGGACGAAGGCATGGGAGAACCCCTCAGGGGAAAGCGGTGAAAAAGGGCATGCGGAATTCCGGGCACGACGTGCTCGTCAAGGGGAACTCACGCGAAGAAAGACAGGAAGAAGGGCGCGCTCCCGGCGCACCGGGGCGTCAGCAACAGAGAGTGCGACAGCTCATGGAATCATCGTCCGTTCCTCGTGCGATGCCTGTCAACATTCGGAGTTTCTGAATTAATCGAGTTCCGGCGACACGGTGAACGGATCCCGGTAGAGGACGTCGAGCGCCACCGCGCCGCCCGCCACGGCGAGCACGGAGTCCCGGAAACTGGTGGGCGCCACGCACCCCGCCCGCTCCGCCCCCACCTCCGCCCGCAACGCGGCGAGGCAGTCCTCCCGGAACAGCACACCCACCTCGGTGACGACCACCCGCTCCGGGTTGAGGACGTCCAGCAGCAGTCCCGCCGCCCGTCCCGTCATCCGGGCCCGCTCCCGCAGCAGCCGGACCGCCACCGGGTTCCCCGCGTCCGCGGCGGCGAGCACCGCCATCGGGTTCACCCCGTCCGTCACCCCCGCCTCCCGGGCCCGCCGGCACAGCGTCCGCTCGCTCAGCTCGACCTGGAGGCAGCCGGTCCGGCCGCAGGAGCACGGCTCGATGCCCCCGGCCAGCGGCAGATGCGCGACGGCCCCCGCCTGGGAACGGGGGCCGTGGTGCACCTCGTCATGGGTGGCGAACGCCGCGTCGACCACGTTCCCCACGAACAGATGCAGCACACTGCGGCTGCCGCGCGCCCGCCCGAACAGCCGCTCCGCGTTCACCAACGCCCGTGCGTGCCCGTCCACATGGACCGGCAGCCCGGTGTGCGCGGCGAGCAGCTCCCGCACCGGTACCTCGCGCCAGCCGAGCAGCGGATGCTCGACGACGGTCCCCGAGTCCCGGTCCACCCAGCCGCCGACGGCCACCCCGACCCCCAGCGGCCGGCTGTCCGCCGTCTCCGCCGACAGCGCCGCCAGCCCCTCGGCGGCCCGCGCCAGCACCTCGTGGGGATCGGTGCCGCGGTGCCTCAACTCGCGGCGCGCCAGCACCCGTCCCCGCAGATCGAGCAGCGCCACCGTGGTGTACGGCACGGCCACATGCACCCCGCCGACCACGAACCGCGAGTCGTCCAGGTCGACGGGGACGTGCGGCCGGCCGGCCCCGTTGTTGCGGCGGGGCACGGCCGACTCCCGGATGAGGCCGAGGGCCGTGAGCCGGGTGCAGTGGTCGGTGACTGCGGCGGGGGAGAGCCCGGTCAGCCGGGCGATGGTGGAGCGGGCGACCGGTCCGTGCTCCAGCACGGACCGCAGGATCACACTGGCGCTGGTGCGCCGCCGGTCGCTGTCGGCGACCCGGGTGACGGGGGACGTGCGGTGGTGGGCGGGGGGTGCCGCGGTACGGGGCATGGGGGACCGTCCTCGGAACGGGGGGCCGACATGTCTCGGAGGCCGAGGCGGGTCGGGGCCCGCCTCAGACCGGGCGGCGACAGGTGGCCGTGCCCTGGCGGCGCAGGTCGACATAGCGACGCGACGTGAGGTTCAGGGCCTGGGCAACCATGGCTGGAAGAGTAGGGCAGGAAAGGGGAATCCGACCAGAGCACTAGGATTCCTTTGGCGAGAGTTCACAATCCGCTCACCAGGCACCCGGTGAGCGAAACCTCGCCACCTCAGTGATCGTTGTCACGCCCGAACCGGTGTAGCGGACACCCTTTGTGTGAACCCCATCAAGCTCCCGTCACCCTCTTTGTCGACCGCTGACGGTGGGTGGCTGAAGGCCCCTGGGATAGCGTCACGGTGTCCCCGACCTCCCCTCCTCCCCGCGGAGTCCCCATGAGCACCGCCGCCGCCAGCGCCAGCCCCGGACAGGTCCTCGCCGACCTGCTGCCCGCGTCCCGCGTCCGTGACGTCGCGCTCGTGCTCGGCGGAGCCGCGCTCACCGGCCTCGCCGCCCAGATCTCGGTGCCCGTGCCCGGCTCCCCGGTCCCGGTGACCGGCCAGACCTTCGCCGCGCTCCTCGTCGGCACCTCCCTCGGCGCCCGCCGCGGGGTCTCCGCGCTCGTGCTGTACGCGCTGGCCGGCCTCGCCGGTGTGCCGTGGTTCGCGGGCGGCGCCTCCGGGCTCTCCGTCTCCTTCGGCTACATCCTCGGCATGATCCTCGCGTCCGCCGCCGTGGGCGCGCTGGCCCGCCGGGGCGCGGACCGCACCGTGTGGCGCACCGCGGGCGCGATGCTGATCGGCGAGGCGATCATCTACGCCGTCGGCGTCCCCTACCTCGCCTACGCGGCCGACATCCCCTTCTCCACCGCGGTCTCCGTCGGCCTCACCCCGTTCCTGATCGGCGACGCCGTCAAGGCGCTGCTGGCGATGGGCCTGCTGCCGACGGCCTGGAAGTTCGCCGACCGCTGACGAGGCCCATGACCGAAAGAGGTTCGCCGGGCCACACCACGACGTGATCCCGGCGAGCCTCTTCCGGGTCTCCGGGTCTCCGGGGCTCCGGGTCTCCGGGGCTCTGCGTCTGCGGGTCTCCGGGGCTCCGGGGCTCCGGGGCGAACAGCCCGCCGGCCCGGTCACCGGCGCCGAAGGCGGGGTCGAGGAGTGCGCGCGCCTGCTCCACGCACCGCGTGCGGCGCGGGCCGGGACAACGCCCCGCCCAGCTGATCGACCTGGACCCCGCACATGCCACCGGCGTCCGGCCCGACGAGCCCCAGCCGGTCGGGCCCGGTCTCCAGCGCGGCGACGACCCCGAGCCCGGTGGCGGTGCCGCAGCCGAGCGGAGCCCCGGACAAGTCGGGGTCGGGGTCGGGGTCGGTGTCGGGGCCGTCGCGGATGACGCGTCAGTCTTGCGGACGTCGCCGGGCCCACCACAAACCTGCCGTGCCCGCCACGAGCAGGGAGACCCCGGTCGCGCCGAGCGGCAGCAGGTCCCGGCCGACGCCCGTCTTCGGGAGTTCGTCGCCGCCGGGCGCCGCGGGCGCGTTGTCCGTGCCGAGCAGCAGCGGGGTGGCGGGGGCGTTCGGGGACGGGTTCGTCGTGCCGAACGGCACCGGGCCCTGCTGCCAGTACGTCTTCTTCCCGTCGTCGCTCTGCACGGGCAGACAGATCTTTCCGGTCTTGTCGAGAGCGAAGGTGGCGTCGACGGCGTACGATTTCGAGCCGCCCGCCGCGAGATTGTCGATGGGGCAGGTGAAACCGCTGTTGGAGCCGTCCGGGAGATCCTTCTCGGCGATGACGGTGCACCCTGGAACATTTTTCACCGTGAGACCGTCGAATCCGACGATCCACATCCTGATCTTTCCGCTGTCCTTGGTCCCCTCATTCTTCACCGTGGCGGTGAGCGCCGTTTCCTGCGAGCTGTTGTCCACCGAGATCCGCTCGGGCAGCAGCGTGGTCAGCCGCACGCCCGCCGGAGCCTCGTCGACGGCCTTTCCCCCCTTGTCGCTGTCCGCGCCGGCCGGGGCGGCGAAGATCATCACCGTCGCGAAAGATGCGGCGGTCAGTGAGCCGACGATGGTCGCCGAACGGCGAGAACTCATGTTCGTCCCCCTTGGCTGCGTCTGAATTCGCAGTACTTGAAGAGGTACCACAAGATTTCTCCGCACTATGCAGGTACGCCGCGAAGTGTGACCATTGTGTTGGCGGCACGGGGAATAGGAGGGGGTGCAGGGAATTGCCGGGAAATGGGGGGAGTCCGGGAAATCCGGGAGCGTGGGGAAATCCGGGGGGCGCGGGGAACGGCGGTGTTCCGGGTCTGTTGGTGACGGGGCGCTATCGGCTGGTCGAGAGTATCGGCCAGGGGGGAATGGGACGGGTGTGGCGGGCCACCGACGACGTCCTCGACCGGCAGGTCGCCGTGAAGGAGATGCGTATCGACGGCCTCGACCCGGAGGACAGCCGCACCCGCCGGGAGCGCACCCTGCGCGAGGCGCGGGCCACCGCCCGTATCGACCACCCCAACGTGGTGCGCGTCTACGACGTCGTCGACGAGGGCGAACGTCTGTGGATCGTCATGGAGCTGGTGGCCGGGCGCTCGCTGGAGCGGGTGATGGCCGAGGACGGGCCGCTGGGGCCGCGTGAGACGGCCCGGATCGGGCTGGGGCTGGTGGAGGCGCTGCGACAGGTGCACGCGGGGGGTGTCCTGCACCGGGACATCAAGCCGGGGAACGTGCTGGTGGAGCGGGGCGGGCGGGTCGTCCTCACCGACTTCGGCATCGCGGCGATCCAGGACGCCGAGGCGCTGACCATGGTCGGCATGCTGGTCGGCTCCCCCGACTACATGGCGCCGGAGCGGATCTCGGGCCGCCGACAGGGACCGCCGTCGGACGTCTGGTCCCTCGGCGCGACCCTCTGCGCGGCGCTGGCCGGCCACTCCCCGTTCTCCCGCGACACCACGCTGGCGACCCTGCACGCCGTCCTCTACGAGGAACCCCGGCTCCCGGCGACCGCGGGCCCCCTGACCGACATCCTGCGCGCCCTCCTCCAGAAAACCCCGGAGGCCCGCCCCTCCCTACCCACCCTGGAAGACACCCTCCGCCCCCTGGCCCACCCACCCGAACCCCCAACCCGCCCACTCCACACCCCAACCCGACCGGACATACCCCTGGAGGACCTCGACGCCTCCGACACGGAGGGCGTCCCCGGCGAGCGACAGGGGCTGCCAGAGGCTCCGGGTGGCTCGGCCGAGCGGCCGGGGGTGTTCGGGGAGGCGCCGGGGGGCTTCGCCGAAGGGGCTGGGGCGTCGGCGGGTGCGGGTGGCTTCGCGGAGGGGCCGGGGGTGTTTGGGGAGGGTCCGGGGGGCTTCGCCGAGGGGGCTGGGGCGTCGGCGGGTGCGGGTGGCTTCGCGGAGGGGCCGGGGGTGTTTGAGGAGGCGCCGGGGGGCTTCGCCGAGCGGCCGCGGGTGCTTCCGGAGAGGACGGGTGGCTTTGGCGAGCAGGCTGAGGCGCCGGTGGAGGGCGCGGGTGGCTTGGCCGAGCCGCCGGGGGTGTTTCGGGAGGGGCCAGGTGGTTTCGCCGAGCGGCCGCGGGTGCGTCCGGAGGCACCGGGCGGCTTCGCCGAGCAGGCTGGGGCGTCGGTGGAGGGTGCGGGGCCGCTGGTCGAGGGGGCCGGCGCGCCGGCCGAGGGCGCGGGGGTGCCGGTCGAGCGGCCGGGCGGCTCCGCTGAACACGACGGCGCCTCCGCCCAGCGGGCCGGGACCTCAGGCGGGCGGGCTGGTGCCCCTACCGAGCGGGCCGGCACCCCCGGTGAGTGGGCTGGTGGCTCCGCCCAGCGGGCCGGTGCCTCTGACGAGTGGGCTGGTGCTCTCGGCGAGCAGGCTGGTGGCTCCGCCCAGCGGGCCGGGACCTCAGGCGGGCGGGCTGGTGCCCCTACCGAGCGGGCTGGTGCTCCCGGTGAGTGGACTGGTGCCTCCACCGAGCGGCCTGGGGCCCCTGGTGAGTGGGCTGGTGGCCCCGCCGAGTGGGCCGGTGCCTCCGCCGAGCGGCCTGGGGCCCCCGGTGAGTGGGCTGGTGGCCCTGCCCAGCGGGCTGGTGCCTCCGCCGAGTGGGCCGGTGCCTCCGCCGAGCGGGCCGGCGCCCCCGGTGAGTGGGCCGGTGGCCTCGCCCAGCAGGCCGGTGCCTCCACCGAGCGGCCCGGGGCCCCCGGTGAGTGGGCTGGTGTCCCCGCCCAGCGGGCTGGTGCCTCCGCCGAGTGGGCTGGTGCCTCCGCCGAGCGGGCCGGCGCCCCCGGTGAGTGGGCCGGTGGCCTCGCCCAGCAGGCCGGTGCCTCCACCGAGCGGCCTGGGGCCCCCGGTGAGTGGGCTGGTGGCCCTGTCCAGCGGGCTGGTGGCCCCGCCGAGTGGGCCGGTGCCTCCGCCGAGTGGGCCGGCACCCCCGGTGAGCGGGCCGGTGGCCCCGCCCAGTCGGCGGGGGCCTCCGGTGAGCAGGGCGGGGCTTCTGGCCGGCGGGCCGGTGTCCCCGTTCAGTCGGGCGGTGTTGGTTCCCGGCAGTCCCGTGGCTTCTTTGGTTTGACGCGGGGCGAGGCCGAGAGGGCGTCTCCTTCCGCGGCCGCGGCCCCGGCCCCGTCCCCGGGAGGTGAGCTGCCCGGGCCCGTTGTTGTGTCTCGGCGTGGGGTTCGGGGGAGGGGGCGGGGGGTGGTCGGTGCCGGGGTCGGGGTCGTCGCGGTCGTCGTCACCGTCGTACTGGTGCTGGCGCCCTGGTCGGACGGGGGCGGGGAACAGGCGGGGGGTGGGGGTTCGCCGAGGTCGTCCTTGTCCCCTTCTCCCCATCCGTCGCTCAGCTCCACCTCGACGGCGTCCGCCGGCGGCAGCCCCGCGGCCACCGTCGAGGGGACGTACCGGCCGCCGAGTCCGCCGCCGGGCGCGCACCAGGAGGCCGGGGGGTTCGCCTGGGCGACCCCCAAGGGCTGGCGGCGGGACGTGAAGACGGGCGCGGAGGTGCACTACACCTCCCCCGACGGCACCCAGGAACTCGCCGCCAAGTCCTCCCTCGCCCGCGGCGACCTGATGGACAGTTGGCGGACCTCCGAGCAGAACGCCCAGCAGGGCCGCGACTACCGCAAGATCCGCCTGGAGCGGACGACGTACAAGGGCCGCCCGGCGGTCGTATGGGAGTACACGTTCACCCTCCAGGGCGCCCGCTGGCACGCCCGTCTGCTCGGCTTCGACCAGGCGGGGAAGTCGTACCAGATCAACACCTGGTACCGGCCGGCGGTGGAGACTCAGGCCCTGAAGACGTACGACGAGGTGAAGGAGAGCTTCACGGTGCTGTGACTTGCGCCGGGCCGAGCGCCACCCCCCGGGGACCCGCATGACACACTCGTCCCATGCGCGTGTATCTCGGCTCGGACCATGCCGGCTTCGAACTCAAGAACCACCTCGTCGAATGGCTCAGGGCGGCGGGCCACGACCCGGTCGACTGCGGCCCCCACATCTACGACGCCCAGGACGACTACCCGCCGTTCTGCCTCCGCGCCGCGGAGCGGACCGCCGCCGACAAGGACGCCCTCGGCATCGTGATCGGCGGCTCCGGCAACGGTGAGCAGATCGCCGCGAACAAGGTGAAGGGCGTCCGTGCGGCCCTCGCCTGGAGCGAGGAGACCGCGTCCCTCGGCCGCCAGCACAACGACGCCAACGTCGTCGCCGTCGGCGCCCGGATGCACACGACGGACGAGGCCACCAAGTTCGTCGAGACCTTCCTCGCCACCCCGTTCTCGGGCGACGAGCGCCACATCCGCCGCATCGACATGCTCGCCGACTACGAGACGACCGGCGACCTCCCGGCCATCCCGGCCCACCACCCGCGGCAGGACTGAGACCGGCAGGCGGCGGAGGCGGGGGCCCGACGGCCCCCTCTCTCCCACCGAGGAAGGACACGGCGACCGTGCCAGAGGGGCACACCATCCACCGGCTGGCGCTGGACTACGGCGACCGCTTCCGCGGCACGGCACCCCGGGTGACCAGCCCCCAGGGCAAGTTCTCCGACGCCGCCGCCCTCCTGGACGGCACCGAACTCACCGCCACCGAAGCCCACGGCAAGCACCTCTTCCTCGGCTTCCGCGACGACGAGTGGATCCACATCCACCTCGGCCTCTTCGGCAAGGTCTCCTTCGGCCCCGCCCCCGCACCCCCGCCCACCGACACCGTCCGCCTCCGCCTCACGAACACCACCGCGTACGTCGACCTGCGCGGCCCCACGACCTGCGCCCTCGTCCCGGACGCCGAGAAACAGGCCATACACGCCCGCCTCGGCCCCGACCCCCTGCGCACCGACGCCGACCCCGCCCGGGCCTACGCCCGCGTCTCCCGCAGCCGTACGACGATCGCCGCCCTCCTCATGGACCAGAAGGTCATCGCCGGCGTCGGCAACGTCTACCGCGCCGAGGTCCTCTTCCGGCACCACATCGACCCGTACCGCCCGGGCCGGGACATCACCCCCGCCGAGTGGGACGCGATCTGGGCCGATCTCGTCGCCCTCATGCGCGAGGGCGTCCGCAACAACCGCATCGACACCGTCCGCCCCGAGCACACCCCCGAGGCGATGGGCCGCCCGCCGCGCGTCGACGACCACGGCGGCGAGGTGTACGTCTACCGTCGCACCCACCAGCCCTGCCACCTCTGCGGCGACGGAATCCGCACCGCCGACCTCGCGGCCCGCAACCTCTTCTGGTGCCCGACCTGCCAGAAGAACTGACGCCCGGCGGCGCTCAGAAGCCGTGCGGCAGCCAGGGCGCCACCGCCGACCCGAACCCCACGGCGGCCGCCGCCAGCGCCCCCTCCCGCAGCTCGCGCACCCGCCCGGCCGCCCCGAGCGCGGCCAGGCCCACCCCGCCCAGATACGCCGCCCCCAGCTCCCGTACCGACACGGCGAGGTCGGCCGGGTCCGTCGTACGCGCGCACACCGCGCCCTTCGGATCGCCCGACAGCCGCCAACGCCCCGTGTTCCACGGGCAGAAGGCGTCCTCGACCTCCAGCACCACGTCCATCGGCGCCTGGTACGTCCGCGCCTGAAGCGCCGCGCCCACGTCCACCAGCCGTACGTACAACTGGTCCCGCACCCGCAGCTCGCACCGGCGGACGTCGGACACCTGGTACTGCCACGCCTCGTCCAGCGGCCGCCCCCGCACCTTCAGCGACGACGTCAGGTCGATCCCGAACAGGAACCGCCACAGCGCCGCCTCGGACACCGGATCCAGCCCCGCGAGGTCCTGGAGCAGCACCTGCCCGTTGTGCCCGCTGTCCGTGTACTGCGGCCGCACCCGGAAGCGGGCGAAACCGGTCACCCGCCCCTCCCGCTCCGCGAGCACGCATTGCAAAGGCGACGCCCCGTCCCGCTCGGCCTCCGCCTCCAGCACCCCCAACCCCTCCCAGCCGGGCCGCCGGTCCAGCAGCCCCGGCCGCCCGGACACCGTGCGGGCGTACACCGCCTCGCAGGCGTCCAGCGCGGCGCGCGGATCGGCGTACCGCAGCCGTACGTCGTCCGTACCGGCCGGTACGGACAGTCGCACCCGGCCGGTGTCGATCTCGGCGTGCAGACCGAAGGTCGCCGCCGCGTAGCCGAACCGGCCGTAGATCACCGGCTCCGAGGCCGTCAGGACGGCGAGCGGCTCGCCCCACGCCCGGATGTCGTCCAACTGCCGCCGCATCATGGCGGTCAGCAGCCCGCGCCGCCGGTGCGTGGCGCTCACCGAGACCATCGTCACGCCCGCCGCCGGCACCGAGGCCCCGCCCGGCACGGTCAGCCGGAAGTCGAACGCCCCCGCCGTACCGACCAGCTCCTCGCCGTCCCAGGCGCCGACCGACCGGGCGCAGGGGGTGAGCCGACGCCACAGCTCCCGCTCCTCGGCCGGCTCCGCGACCCCGCCGAAGGCGCGCAGCAGCACGTCGTACCAGCCGTCCCAGTCCTCGGGCCGCAGCACGCGCAGCTCGACCCCCGGGACCGTGGAAGCGCCAGAAGAGGTCGCGCGGCCTGTGGACCCTGTCGTCGTCGCCCCAGTCGTCATGCATCCATGCCTAGCAGCCCAATGCGGGACGAGCCAGGGAATTTCTCCCTCCGTGCCACGTGAGCGCTTTCCATGAAGTTCACTGTGAAGTTGAACCTCGGACGGGGGACAAGTGGGACCTCCCGTGCCAAGCGGTGGGTTGGATGGATAGGGTCCCGAACTAATGGCAGAAGGACGACAGCGGCGCGCGGAAGCCGAGACGTTGGCGGCCCGGTTGAGGCACTTGATGCACCGGGTCCGCACCGGCGTGCGCAGAAGCGCCGTCGACTACTTCCGCGGCGACGGTTCGGACTGGATCGCGCTGGCCTTCCTGCTGCTCACCGTCCCCCTGATCGCGATCACCACCCTCGCCAACTCGGTGTGGTGCTCACCGGCCGCGCTGGTCCTGCCGATCGTCGCCGGCGGACTGCTGCTGCGCCCGTCCAGCCTGCTCGGCCTGTACGCGGCGGCGGCCACCGCGCTGATCGTCGAGTCCGTCCAGCTCGGCCCGTACACCCAGGGCCCGTCCCGGGTCACCCCGGGCGTGGTCCTGGTCGTGGCCGCATGCGGTTTCTTCGGCCTGCTCATCGCCCAGTTCCGCAGCCGGGTCGGCGTGCCCTGGCGGCGCGGCGGCACCATGCTCTTCGACCTGCGCGAACGCATCCGGGTCCAGAGCAAGCTGCCGAAGCTGCCGCACGGCTGGCACCGCGAGATGGCCCTGCGCCCGGCCGGCGGCCAGTCCTTCTCCGGTGACTTCGTCGTCGCCGCCCGCACCAACGGCGGCCGCACCATGGAGGTCGTCCTGACGGACGTCTCCGGCAAGGGCATGGACGCGGGTTCCCGCGCCCTGCTCCTGTCGGGCGCCTTCGGCGGCCTGCTCGGCTCCCTGCCCCCGCACGCCTTCCTCCCGGCCGCCAACGGCTATCTGCTCCGCCAGGACTGGGACGAGGGCTTCGCCACCTCCATCCACCTCGTCCTCGACCTCGACTCCGGCGACTACGAGCTCTACTCGGCCGGACACCCGCCGGGCCTCCAGCTCAGCGCCGGCAGCGGCCGCTGGGAGGAGAAGGCCGCCGAAGGACCGCTGCTGGGCGTCTACGAGGGCGCCCAGTTCGACCCCGTGAAGGGCTCCCTGCGCCCCGGAGACGTCCTCATGCTCTTCACCGACGGCCTGGTGGAGACCTCCGACCGCGACATCGTCGAGGGCATCGACCGCCTCACCGGCGAGGCCGACCGCTATGTCGCCGGCGGCTTCCAGGGCGCCGCGTGGCACCTCATCGAGGCGGTCGCGAAGGACGTCAACGACGACCGGGCCCTGCTGCTGGTGTGCCGCGAGGGCCCGACGACGACGGCACCGGCGGCGCATCCGGTCCCCTGAACGTCCGTTTGTGCCACCCCTGTAACTACTGCGGCTTCGCGATTGCACCGGCAACCGAGGACTTGCTACAGATGGAGGTGCGTACGGTCACGGACGTGACAGACAGACCTCACCGGGGGAGGCGGTTTCGACATGAAGTTCGACATGGGTGCGCAGACGTTGTCGACGTTGCAGCGTGATTCGCGTGGGTCGAGTGATGATCTGGGTTCGTTGATCAAGCAGTTGG